>CAPNGW010000412.1 GCA_948665105.1 uncultured Lachnospiraceae bacterium | reverse complement strand
AGCGCCACTCCGCTGACACCCATTTGAAGCCCGGCAACAAACCAGATATCCAGCACAATATTAATGCCGGTGGCCACCAGCAGATAAACCAGAGCAGAAACAGCGTCCCCCAGCCCCCGCAGAATGCCGCTTAAAATATTGTAGTAGGCAAGTCCCGCAGACCCCACAAACAGTATGGTCAGATAGGAAGCGCACCACTCAAGAATGCTCTCCGGCGTATTCAAAAGTTGCAGAAGGGGGCGCACAATCACCAGCGACAGCACCATAATCACAAGGGTGGCAATACCCGTTAAAAGAATACAGGTTCCTATGGTATGGGACAGCTCCTCCCGCTGCTTTGCCCCAAAATACTGGGCTACCATGATGCTTGCTCCCATACTGATACCGATAAACAGCACCAGCAGGAGATTTAACACAGGCCCTGCACTTCCCACTGCAGCCAAGGCATTGTCACCCACATATTTTCCCACCACAATGCTGTCCACCGTGTTGTAAAGCTGCTGGGCAATATTTCCAATCAGCATGGGAATTGTGAAGATTACAATCTGCTTCCAGGGCTCCCCCACTGTCATGTCCGTGGCCTGAAATATTTCCTTTATACCCTTCATTACTCATTACCTCGACTTTTATCCGTCTATATTTGTTCTACACAACGCGCGCAGTCTGTCTCCCTTAAAGCCGGATAAAATTTCCGCGCGTTACTGGATATCATACCATAAAACCGGAGGTCAGGCAAGAGCGTATCCGCTCCTTATCCACCTTGCACACCTTCCTGTCATAAGTATAGAATCCATTGGTTTCATCCTCCACATCGGACAGCTGGGTATAGATACTGCCGCAGACTCCCTTGGGAATCCCGGGCAGAATGGTATCCTCATAAAGCTTCACAATCTGCTCCGTCAGCTGATGGCCATCGGCGCAGCCCCCATATCCGTAATTGGAGTACTTGGCATACACATGGCCCGGCACTGCATAAGAATATCCCCCGCATTCCGATACCAGAACCGGCATCTTGGGATGCTCTGGAATTTTTAAGCTCATGAAATAAATATGCTGGCTGTCAAAGTCGCTCTTTTTCCGGGGAAACCAGCCGGAGGTGGCATCATAAAGCCGGGAATCGTCCACCCTTCTGGCTTCCTCATACATGGCGTCGCTGTCGAACTGCCCCCATCCTTCATTGAAAATGGTGTAGGCCACAACGGAGGGGTGATTTTGCAAATGCATAATCGTTTCCCTCATGTGCCCAAGGAAAAATTTCTTGCGCTTTTTAAAGCCCCACATTTTCCCGTCGCCCTTCTGATAATAACCCAAGGTGGGCAGGGCAGTATCCTTCATCATGGAATACAAGCCACTGTTTACCATATCCTGCATCACCAGCATTCCATGGACATCACAGTAATAGTAAAACCATTCCGGCTCAATTTTGATATGCTTTCTGAGAAGATTGATGCCCAGCTCCTGCATACGAAGAACGTCTCTCTCGTATTCCTCCTCATTGGCCGGCAGGTAGATGCCGTCACAGAAATAGCCCTGGTCCAGCACGCCGTTTAAGAACAGGGGCTTATGGTTTAAGCACACCCGGGGCAGACCGTTAATCTCCTTTATCTCGATGACTCTAAGTCCAAAATAGGATGATACACAGTCCTCACCCATGGTGAGCTTCACCCTGTACAGATACGGATTCTTGGTGCTCCACAGCCGCGGCTGATAGAGACTGCCATCGGAAAGCCGGATTCCAGTCATGTCCACCGTGATTTTATATCTGCCTTCACCGGCTTTTGCGATGCTATATCCATTCCTGTTGTCTGCCCCAGTGACTTTATAACTGCTTCCATCGTGAAGGGTAATCTCCATCTCAAGGGGAGGCATTTCCAGGCCGGCTTTCCCAACCTTCCGGCATCCAGAAGGGTCTTCTTCCAGGCTGCTTGCCACTTCTATGGTGACCCGCTCTGTGTCCGCCTCCATCCTGAGATTTTTGATATAGACCTCCGGCACACGCTCCAGCCAAACGCTCTGCCATATTCCGCTGACCGGCGTATACCACATGCCTCCTCTGGCCTTTCTTTGTTTTCCGTAAGGATAGCGGTATGACAGGGTATCCTTGGCCTTCACCACCAGCCAGTTCTCCCCCTTACGATTCACATGCTCTGTAATATCAAAGGTAAAAGGAAGATATCCTCCCTCATGCTTCCCGATAAAATGTCCGTTTAAGAAAATTTCCGCCACCTGGTCCACCGCTCCCAAGTGAAGCAGGATGCGTCCGCCCTCCTCCACTTCAAAGGCCGCCCCTTCCT
>CAPNGW010000411.1 GCA_948665105.1 uncultured Lachnospiraceae bacterium | reverse complement strand
TGCCGCTCTGCCGGGAGATATCCCCGGCCCTTCTGGGTGATGGCGTGGACCACCACTGCCCCATCCACCTTGGAGGCCTCCTTGAAGACCTTCACCAGCTCTGGAATGTTATGTCCATCCACCGGCCCCAGATAAGTGATACCCATATTCTCAAAGAACATTCCTGGGATGAATAACTGCTTGATACTGCTTTTGGTCTTACGAATACGCTCCACCATCCGCTCCCCATACACCGGAATCCTGCTTAAGGAGTTGGCGACTCCCGTCTTCAAATCCCGGTAGGCATCTGCTGTTCTTAAGTTGGACAGATGCCTGGACATGCCGCCTACATTCTCTGAGATGGACATGTTGTTGTCGTTTAACACAATGATAAAGTTGGAATCCAGCCGGGAGGCATTGTTCAATGCCTCGTAGGCCATGCCGCCGGTGAGGGCTCCGTCGCCGATGACCGCCACCACCTTATGATTGCCTCCGGTGATTTCCCTGGCCTGGGCATAGCCTAAGCCGGCAGAAATGGAGGTGGAGCTGTGCCCTGTATCGAAGCTGTCGCAGCTGCTCTCCTTCCGTTTGGGAAACCCACTCATGCCGCCGTATTTTCGAAGCTGGTCAAAGCCTTCCTTTCTCCCGGTCAAAAGCTTGTGGCTGTAGGACTGGTGTCCCACATCCCAGATAATCTTGTCCTCCGGCAGGTTAAAGGCCAGATGCATGGCCATGGTAAGCTCCACCACACCCAAATTTGAAGCCAGATGCCCTCCGGTTCTGGAGATTTTATCAATGAGAAACTGGCGGATTTCTTCTGCCAGAAGCTCCAGCTCCCCGGGCTTTAAGGCCTTGATATCATTGAGGTTGTTTATTTTTTCCAATGCCATGTAATGTCCTTTCGGGGAATCATTGTTCCCTCTGAATCAAATACAGCATAAGCTGTACCAGAAATTCATTCTTCACAACCAGACCTTCCAGCTGTTTCACCGCCCGTCTCGACAACTTCTCCACTTCCTTTTTGGAGTTCTCAAGGCCTTCCAGTGTCACGTAGGTGGTCTTGTGGTTCTTCTCATCACTTCCGATGGGCTTGCCCAGGGCTTCCTGGGTTCCTGTCACGTCCAGGATATCGTCCTGTATCTGAAAGGCCAGTCCCAAATCCGCTGCCGCCTGCTCCACCAGTCTCTGTTCATTCTTCGTAGCCCCCGCCAGCACGGCTCCGATGAGCATGGAGGCCTCTAAGAGTGCGCTGGTCTTAAGCCGGTATATGAAATCAAGCCGCTCCTTGGAGAGGGGCCTGCCCACATACTCCACGTCCACAGTTTGTCCGCCAATCATACCATATATGCCGGCCTTATGTGCCAGAATCTTCAGGGCCTTGGCAATATTTACATTCTCCGGCTCCAAATCAAAGGCCCTAAGGGCCGTCTCGAAGGCAAAATTCAAAAGGCCGTCGCCAGCCAGAATCCCAAAGGCCTCTCCATACATTACATGGGTGGTCTTTTGCCCCCGGCGGTACTCGTCATTATCCATGGCAGGCAGGTCATCATGCACCAGAGAATAGGTATGTATCATCTCCATGGCCGCCATAAAAGGCTCAATCACCAGGGATTTACCGCCAAACAGCCGATACGTCTCCTGCATCAGCATGGGTCTTAAGCGTTTTCCTCCGGCCAGAATACTGTAGTTCATGGCTTCAATGACAATTTTCTGATACCCCTCTTCTTTCGGAAGATATCTTTTTAGGATCTCCTCGATGCCCATTACTTTGCTGTTTATCTGCTGTACCATTTCCATGCTTCAGTCCTCCGTCTCTGCTTCATTCAGCAGAAGCAGCTTCTTCTCCACAGCATCAATCTTACTGTTACAGAGCTTCAGTCCCTCTATACCCTGCTGATACAGCAAAAAGGAATCCTCCAGGGAAATATCCTTCTGCTGCATCCTCTGGATGATGTCCTCCACATCCGAGAGCACTTGCTCCAGCGGCTTGTCCTTGGCATCCCCCATCTCTTCCGTCTGCAGGGTCCCCTTTCTCTCTATGTCGTCTTTGGGCTGTATTTTTTTTGGCATTTACACGTTCTCCTGTTTCTGCATTTGCATAATCCTTCTCCCCATCTACTCTCCGGGAATTGTCCGTATCACCTGTGCTACTATTTCACCGTTGGCCACATGGACCAAAAGCTCATCCCCCGGTTGCACCTGCCCCACATCTGTGACGCTCTTACCGGACCGGTCTGTGACCACGGAATAACCCTGGCTCAGCTTCTTTGCCGGAGAGAGGCCCTCCAGTCCATGGGCGCACAACTGTAACCGATG
>CAPNGW010000410.1 GCA_948665105.1 uncultured Lachnospiraceae bacterium | reverse complement strand
GACCCGGACCCTGACATGGTGAAACAGAAAGTACGCTGCCACCGAGGCCGCACATCCTGCCCCCAGCCCACTGAAAAAATAGACGGGCTTTTTGGTGGACACATACAGCATCACCAAATAGGCGATAAAGTAGATTAACGCCCCTCCCAAATCTTTTGACAAAACAAGTATCAGCACATGAAGCGCCGCCATGGCTGTGGCCTTCACCACCTGCAAAAACGCCGTGGACTCATAGAGCATTCCGGCAACAAAAAATACGAAAAGAATTTTTACAAATTCCGAGGGCTGCACCGCAATGCCAGCCACCTCAATGGAAAGGGCAGCTCCCTTGGTCACTGTTCCCAGCACTGCAACTGTGCCAAGGCTTAAAATACCCAGTCCGCCATAGAGCCAGGTCATTTTGCGAAACATGTTCCCCCGGCTGATAATCAGTGGAATCATCATGGTAATCGCCACCGACACCACGGCAAGCTGAAACTGCCTTAGGGCCGTGTCAAAGGACAGCCGTGTCAGCATGACAAATCCCAGGGCCATCAGCATACACATATTGTTGACCACCAGCCGGGAGCACATGCTGTACACGTTGTAGTACAGAGTCAGCACCACGGCAAAGAAAACCACCTGGGCCATATAAAACGTAAGAAGTGTCCGGTTCTCCGTGGAAAAATACAACACCGCATATGCATTTAAATGTATCAGAAACATATAAAAAATCTGGCGGCGGAATTTTCCGTTCTGTCTTTTCAAAGAGCCGCTTTTCTTTAAGGCAGAAAAGCCCTGGTAAGTATACAATGCGAATAAAATCAGCATCGTATATTTTGAAAGTTCCGTAATCAAATGTACCATCTGTTACTCCGCTCCTCGCTTAAAATGACCGTTGGTGTATTCCTCTAAGTACCCCTCTTTGTCAAGGGGCTCTTTTCGTAAAAATCCCCGCTCATAGAAGGACATCACCCTTTCCATCTCCCTGCTGCTCTCCCGGGTAAAGAAGATGCGAAAGCCTTTGGCATTGAGCTCTTTTACCCCTTCCTGCAGATGCAGCAGGGACAAGGGAGTGGCGTTATACAGGATATTTGTGCATTCCCGGCACTGGTTCTTTACAAAAAACGTCTTGCCGTAACGGTCCGTAAGCTCTGTAAATCCAGTCTCTCCGGTACACCCTGCCGTATTTTTTACCAGACACTGGGCGCTTATCATCAGGGGAAGATACCCGTACAGCAAGAGCTCTCCGCCATCATACCGACGGTGTAAAAGCTCCCGGCGGTTTGCCTCCACGGGAAGGGTAATCTCCTCCGCGCCGCTTCTTAAAAGCTCCTCCGCCGCCTGGGCATTCCAGGCATAGAGACTGCTGTCAGCAAGAATCTTAACCTTCCCGGGGAGAAAAGAATGCAAAAGGCCCAGTCCTTCATAGCTTCCCGTCACAAATCCCTTAAGGCCGGCTTGGACAAGACCCGGCAGCTCTTTTTCATATCTTTCAGTAATCCCTCCCCGAAGAACCGAAGGAAGGATATAATACAATTCCTTTCCCGCTGTCTCACTCTCTGCCACCAGCTCCTTAAGCTGTTTTTGCTCCCTGTCCCCGTCAAAAGCCCCGCTGTCAACGTAGATACGGTTCACATACGGATATTGCAATATCTGGCGGCACTGAGCTATAGTCTGAACACCCACGGCAAGATACTGATTACTGTCCTGCCCTTGAGAAACGGTCCTTTCTCCGCCGTTTTTGTACCCTTCCTTCGTGCGGCATCCGGCTTCGCAGACAGTATCTGCCGTATCGACCGCTTCTCTTCGATACTTTAAGAGCACCTTCTCCCCAAGGGCCGAAATTCCTTCCCGGCGAAGCTTGTTCAAGGCTCCTATGGGGATAAAAATATCCTCCTCCATCTGAAGCTTCAGGGAATCAAATACAAAAGCCGTACCACCGGTTTTGTTCATTTTATCCAGAATATTTTCTCTCTCCATGGGTCGGCTTTGAGCCCTTTGGACCGTATCGCCGGTTATCTCCACTTCCATTCCCTTGTAGTTTAGCACAAGATGTGCAGGTTTTTCTTTAGAAAGAGTTAAGATTCCATTTATTTTCTCTTGGAGTTCCCCGCGAACATACTTCGCCCGCATCTCCTCCTGCAGGGCCTCGTTGGATTTGGCATGGGACGGCTTCTCCATGGCCATCATCTGGGGCCCGTTCTTCACCAGATAATACCCCTTTGTAAAGCCGCTGCGGCTGCCCAGCTCCGTAAGACGCCGCATATCCTCAGTGGATACATGGTATTCCTCCTTTGGATGAATCAGACACCGGTTCA
>CAPNGW010000409.1 GCA_948665105.1 uncultured Lachnospiraceae bacterium | reverse complement strand
TCTGGCCATATAGCCACAGGCTTCCAGAAAGGCCAGAAACAGGAAGAGTACCAGCATCTGGGGGACAAATCCTAAAACAGCGCCTACCCCCGCAACAATGCCGTCAAGAATCAGGCTCATCAGCCAGGGAGCCACCTCCAGGGCCGAAAGCCCGCTCTCAAGAAGTGCAGGAATGCCAGGGACCCACAGTCCGAAGAGGCTAAAGCCCTCTCCAAAGAGGCCGTCGTTGGCCCAGTCCGTCGCCCAGGCGCCCACAGTGGTCACGGAAATGTAATATACAAGAACCATCACAGCCGCAAAAATAGGCAATGCCAGAAAACGGTTTGTGACAATTCTATCAATCCTGTCGGTAACGGTCAAGACCTCCTTTTGACCTTTTGTGCAGCACTGGTCCATAATACGTGAAATGAAATTGTACCGCTCATTGGCGATGATACTCTCTGTGTCGTCCTCAAATTCTTCCTCAAGAGCCGCAATTTGACGGGAGATTTCAAGGGCTGCCTCAGAGCCTGGGGCTTCCAAATCTATTTCCAAAAGCTCTGCCATTTTTTCGTCCTTTTCCAGAAGCTTGACCGCACAGAAACGGCGCCCGGAGGGTATGGAAATTCCATCCAGCGTATCCTCCACCACCTGTACAGCTTCCTCAAGGGCAGGCGCAAAGACGTGAAGGCCCTTCCCATTGGCCTCATCAGATGCTTCCATGTGGGAAGACCGTTTCCCCCTCCGGGCAGCCTTTCCCACCTCCTCCGCTGCTTCCCGGATGCCGGTTCCTTTTAAAGCAGAGATTTCCACCACCGGAGTGCCCAGCAGCTCCTCCAATTTATCAAGATGTATCCTGTCTCCTCTTTTTTCCAGCAAATCCATCATGTTCACCGCCAGGACCACGGGAATCCCCAGCTCCAGAAGCTGAGTAGACAGGTACAGATTCCGTTCCAGGTTGGTGCCGTCCACAATGTTTAATATGGCGTCGGGCTTTTCCTCCAGAAGATAATTTCTGGCCACCACCTCCTCCTGGGTATAAGGAGACAGGGAATAGATTCCCGGAAGGTCCACAATGGTCACGTCCTTTTGGCCCTTCAGACGCCCCTCCTTCTTCTCCACCGTAACCCCGGGCCAGTTTCCCACAAACTGGTTGGAGCCGGTGAGGGCATTAAATAATGTTGTCTTCCCGCTGTTGGGATTTCCCGCTAATGCAATCTTAGTTGACATACGTTACTCCTCTTTCCTATATGTTAGTCTTGTCTAACTCCCGGGTAACAAAGAATCCTGCTTTGCAGAATTTTACACCCGGATTCCCCTGGCTCACACCTTAACTTCTATCATCTGCGCATCCGCCTTTCGAAGGGAAAGCTCGTATCCCCTCACAGTGACCTCGACGGGGTCTCCAAGAGGCGCTACTTTGCGCACGTAAACCTCCACCCCCCTGGTGATGCCCATGTCCATGATTCTCCGTTTCACCGCTCCCTGGCCCATGAGCCTTGTTACTGTTGCCGCCTGCCCTACAGGCACTTCCTTTAATGTGGTCATCTCTGCTCCTTTCCGCCTGCCGGTTCAGACTATGATTTTGCTGGTCATATCACTTCCGATGGCCACTCTGGAATCCCGGATTGTCACAATGATATTGCCGCCCATATGTGAAACCACCGTCACACTTCCTCCGGATACAAACCCCAGACTTTCCAGGAAACGCCTGGCAGTCTCTTTGCCACCTATCTTTCGGATGGTGGCCGCTTCTCCTGGTTTTACCATGGATAAAGGCATAATGCTTCCCTCTCTTTCTTTTTGATAAGCATTCTCAATTTCTTTTATAGTTAGTATATTCTAACTTTAGTTAAATGTCAATAACTTTTTCCACTTTATTGCCATTTTTATCTGTATATGCTAAAATCAGGAAAGTATCTGCTTCCCCATCCCAGGCAAAGGATGGCAGAAGCCTGTAATCGTCAAAAAAGGAGGCCGCCATGCACAACAGCAGCAACGAATCTGCAGAAAATTATCTGGAAACCATCTTAATTTTAAGCAAACGCCTGCCTGTGGTGCGGGCTGTAGACATCTCACAGGAGCTGGGCTTCAAGAAATCAAGCGTCAGTGTCGCCATGAAAAATCTCCGTGAAAAGGAACACATTACCGTAAACAAATCCGGCTTCATCACCCTCACCGAGGCAGGCAGGCAAATCGCGGAATTAATCTACGAGCGCCATCAGCTGCTCTCCACCTGGCTCACCCGGTTAGGAGTTGACCCGGATACGGCTGCTGCAGATGCCTGCCGCATCGAGCACGTCATCAGCCACCAAAGCTTT
>CAPNGW010000408.1 GCA_948665105.1 uncultured Lachnospiraceae bacterium | reverse complement strand
TCCGCCTCCTGCGGCTGGCCCATGCCACCGTCGCCGGGTTAGGTATTGTCATTGAGAAATCTTTTCAGCCGGGCCGCAGAAAGCTTATGGAACAAGGGATTGAGGTTTACTCCCTGGCAAGAATCGCCAGAATGGGCGAGAATCTCATTGAATTTATTGATGAATAAAAAAGAGGCCATGGCCTCTTTTTTCTATGGAAAATATTCGTAATTACATTTCAGTACATCACTTACCATTCCGTACTTGTCCACCAGAATCACCGACAAAATGTTGTTTCCTTCTGGCACAGGAATGGGTTCTGTATACTGCTGGGAATCCACGGTTGGGTCTGTTCCGTCCCAGGTGTAATACATCCTGCTTCCCTCCGTTCCCACCAGCTCAATGGTAGAAGGCTCCGTAAACCTTCCCCGGTCGGGAATGGCTTCTGCCATGGAGGGTTTTTGGAATTTCACTGTAAAAGTTCCCTCCTCTATCTCACTGTAGAGGCCCAGCTCATTTACGGCAGCCATTCGAATGTCCAGGGTCCCCTGCTCCTTTAGAACAATGGGCCCCTCATAGGCAGTCCCCTGCTTTGTGGGGTCTGTTCCGTCCGTGGTATAATAGATTTGACAACCCGGCTCTGCCGTAAGCTCCACGGTAATGTATTCCGGATATGTTCCAGGCTCCAGGCTGAATGCAGGTGGAAGCACCGTGTAGTCTGCAAACAGCTCCAATATGGATTCCTCCTCCACCCCTTCCTTAAGCCCGATGATTGCCTGGTAATCCTTGGCTTGATGGTAAAATTCAATCAGGATTTGATAAGCCCATTTATTGGAGCCATCCATTTCAATGATTTCGTGAAGCAGGCTGATGGCAGCTTTTTCTTCCTCCATGGCAATGTAAACCTCCACCATTTCCTGCCTGGCTGTCAAATCATCTTCCTTAAGCTCCAATGCACGCTCATAGCATGTCAGCGCCTTCACATAATTTTGTTCCGCCACAGAGCTTCGGGCCTGCTCCATCTGGTAATCATAGGAATTCAGGTTATTATTCCTTATAGTTACAACGAGAATCACCGCCACCACAGCCAAAGCAACAAGGCAGGTTAAGGAGATAATCAGGGGGAGGTGGCTCTTTTTTGCCCTTTTCCCGGTGCTCTTGCCGGTATTCTTTCCGGCACTGGCAGGCTTGTTTTCTTCCTTTAAAAGCTCTCTTAAAAGCTCCTCCTCCAGCAGGCTGGAATCAGATACAATCTGGGCCTCCTGGCCGCAAAAGGAACAATAGATACTTCCCAGCTTCAACTCAGCTCCGCATTTTGCACACTTCATATTTATCCCTCAATTTCTGCAATGCTCTCCACACAATTGTTCATTAGCATGGCGATGGTCATGGGACCTACCCCGCCGGGCACCGGCGTGATGGCTGAGGCCAGGGGCTCCACTTCTTCAAATTTCACATCTCCACAAAGCTTGTTGTGGGCATCCCGGTGGATTCCCACGTCTATAACCACAGCACCCTCTTTGATATACTCCGCATCAATAAAACGGGGCTTGCCTATAGCCACCACCAAAATATCCGCCTGCCTGCACAGCTCCTTGAGATTCCGGGTTCTGGAGTGGGCCACCGTGACAGTGCCATTCTCCCGAAGGAGCAGCAGAGCCATGGGCTTGCCCACGATATTGCTCCTTCCCACAACCACACAATGCTTTCCTTCTATCTCCACACCGGAGCGCTTCAAAAGCTGAATAATACCGGCGGGCGTACAGGGCAGAAAGCCTTTCTGACCGATGGTCATGGCTCCCACGCTCTCTGGATGGAACCCATCCACATCCTTCTCTGGTCTGATGGCCTTAATAATTGCATTTTCATCTATGTGCCCGGGCACCGGAAGCTGTACCAGAATGCCTCTCACTCTCTCATCCTCATTTAATTGCTGAATCAGCGCCAAAAGCTCCTGCTGTGTGGTATCTCCGGAAAGCTCATAGGACAGTGATTCAATACCGATGTAAGCGCATGCATTTTTCTTGTTGCGCACATACACACTGGAGGCAGGGTCATCCCCCACCTGAATCACTGCCAGAGCACCCGTTTTCCCCTTCTCCTTAAGGCACGCTGCCTTTTCCTTTAACTCGTCCTTTATTTCCTGTGCAATCTTCTTCCCGTCAATAATCGCTGCCATCATATCCTCCTAGAATAAACCGGTGATTCTGCCTTCTGTGTCAACGTCGATATTGTTTGCTGCAGGAGCCTTGGGCAGCCCCGGCATCGTCATAATAGCTCCCGTTACAGCCACCACGAAGCCCGCACCTGCGGACACATACAC
>CAPNGW010000407.1 GCA_948665105.1 uncultured Lachnospiraceae bacterium | reverse complement strand
GAACAGGCTATGCCGAAGCCTGGTGGCAAAGCCCACCGCCGCTTTTGCAGAAAAATACTGGGCCGTGATGGAGCACACCAGCCCAATAATTCCCAGAGCCACCATAATCAGGCTCATTTTCACCACATAGGGCCTGTCTCTGCCGTCAATGCCCACGTCAATCATAGCCGCCACCACCAAGGGCACCAGCAGCTCAAAGGACGCCTCCAGCATCTTAAAAAGAGGCGCCAGCACTGTCTCCTTCTTGTAATCCTTTAAGTAAACCAATAGCTTTTTCACAGCTTCCTCCTGTATCTACAGAAAAAACCCTGTAACAATCAAAAGCTATCCGAGCTTTTAGCCACTACAGGGTTTTTGATTTGATTCTATTCTTGTGCTGTCGTCTCCTCCGAGGCCGGCGCCCCGAACAGCCGGTTGAACTTCACCTTATCCCATTCTTCCTGATTTACTTCAAAATCTGCCTCTTCCTTGTAGCCGTCACAGAGGGCGGTATACTCCTCCTGCTTCTTCTTCTCCAGCAGGCTTATCCGCTTCTCCTCCGTCTTCTCCTGGTCCAGCTCGCTGTCCAGACGAAGCACGTAATAATAGCTGTCCGTTGTAATCAGATCGGAAATCTCCCCTTCCTTCAGAGCATCCGCAGCAGCAATCACAGCCTCGTCCATGGTAGACTCGTCCTCACCGTAGGAGTAGGAAGAGACCGTATAGCCCTTCTCCTGGGCCACACCGTCGAAGTTCTCCTTGGCGTCGGCCGCAATGGTTTTCATCTCTGCGGCAAAGGCTTCCTTCTCCTCATCGGTATATTCCTTGGCGGCTCCGTCCTCACCGGTACCACTGGTGGTTGACACCCGAATATAGCTGAAGGTCCTCTGTGCCGCCTCCTGGTCGGTGACTGTGGCCTCCGACGCTTCATACACCGCATTCTGCACCTTCCACTGAACAGTGAGAAGCCGGAGCATCTCCTTCACATATTCCTCTGAGGCGCCTATCTGACGAAGGGCCTTACTGCTGTTATCCGCCATAAACTGCTTTGCAGCCGCCTCAATGGCCTCCGTGTCCTCCTGGGTGATCTCCACACCGTAATCGCCCATGTGGTCCTCCAGCAGGTATGTCACTTCAATCAGCGTCAGGACTGAATCCTTGGTGCTGTCCTCCATGGTCACACCCTCTGTGAGCTCCGTGCTCCACATCTTAGGTCCAAACATACTTAAATAGCTGAGATCACTGATTGCCTGCTGATACTTCGCTACAAAATTCATAAACCCCAGGGAAATCTCCTCCCCGTTTAAGGTGGCACCCACTGCATTTTCATCTATGGAGCTTCCGCAGCCCGTCAAAGCCACAGACAGCGCCACAGCCCCTGCCAGCACAAACGCCGTTAATCTCTTCAACCTCATAAAAGCCTCCTGAACTGTTTTTCCCTCATTATAGTGCTTTTTGCCAAAACCCGCAACCTATTTCACATTTTTTTCAAGATATTCTTTGCCTTTTGTGCCTTCTGGCAACGGAATAAGCTTTACAACAGCAGCGTTTCGGCCCGGTCCAGGACAGTCTTTACAGCCTCCACTCCATCCCGGCCCCGGTCTCTGGAATTTTTGTTCATCAAATACTTAAAATACGGCGTTTTCGCATCCATGGAAAAGGTCAGCGCTCCCTGAAATTCCTCCACAAACCTGGGAATCCGGGCCGGGTCTATGCCTGCCTTCTCATAGAGTACAAACTTCACACTGTCCCCCTTTTGGGCCACATCCGTAAAATATACCTGGTGGGCCCGGGCTTTGAGACGAGCCACCAAAAGCAGGTTCTGGACGGACTTGGGGGGCTCCCCAAACCGGTCTATCAGCTCCTCTAACATCTCCTCGCTCTCGTCCTCGGTCTCAATCCCCGCCATCCGCTTATAGATATCAAGCTTCTGATATTCATTGGGAATATAGCCTGTGGGAATGTAGGCGTCAAGGTCAATATCAATGGTGGTCTCGAAGGACTCTGCTGTCACCTCACCCTTTAAGGTCCTAACGGCCTCGTTTAACATCTTGCAGTATAAATCATAACCCACAGCCTCCATATGGCCGTGCTGCTCTGCTCCCAGGAGATTTCCGGCTCCCCGGATTTCCAAATCCCGCATGGCAATCTTAAAGCCGCTGCCCAGCTCCGTAAATTCCCGGATGGCAGAGAGCCGCTTCTCCGCCACCTCCTTTAAAAGCTTATTCCTGCGGTACATAAGGAAAGCATAGGCCGTGCGGCTGGAGCGGCCCACCCGCCCCCGAAGCTGATAGAGCTGCGACAGCCCAAGGCGGTCTGAATCATGGATAATCATGGTATTAA
>CAPNGW010000406.1 GCA_948665105.1 uncultured Lachnospiraceae bacterium | reverse complement strand
AGGATATTCGCAAGGTGGTTCAGAACTGGCGGGGCATTGTCCAGGGCATGACGGGACTGATGCGGGGCTACTTAAGCCCTGACCGGGTATGCGTAAGCCTGGGCAATAACGACAGCCTGCTTCTGGTCTTTGAAGACGAGATGGCGGAGCGATATATCAATACCGGAGACAATAAGGCGGAGCTGGAGCGGGCCATATCGGAGCGTATCGGCAAAGAGATTTCCATAGAGATGAAGCGCAACGAGACGGGACGCCCGGTGCGGGAGACATACCCGGATTTGGAAAAACTCAACATAGAGATTGAGATAGAGGAAGATTAGGAGGATAGGACAATGGCAAAACGAGGCGGTTTTCCGGGCGGTATGCCCGGCAACATGAATAACCTGATGAAACAGGCCCAGAGAATGCAAAAGCAGATGGAGGAGGCCACAAAGGAGCTGGAGGACAAGGAGATTACAGCTGCCGCAGGAGGAGGAGCCGTGGAAGTGACGGTGTCTGGCAAGAAGGAAGTGGTTCGGGTGAAGCTGGCGGAAGAGGTGGTGGACCCGGAGGATATCGAGATGCTGGAGGATTTGATTATGGCGGCAACCAACGAAGCCCTGCGCCAGGTGGAAGAATATTCTCAGCAGTCCATGTCTAAAATTACAGGAGGCTTAGGGGGCTTGGGCGGCGGCTTCCCCTTCTAGGGAGAGAATATGGAATATTACAGCAGGCAAATCAGCAAGCTGATTGAGGAGCTGTCCGCCTTGCCCGGCATCGGAAGCAAGTCGGCCCAGCGTCTGGCCTTTCACATTTTAAATATGCCCATGGAGCATGCGGAGCAGCTCTCCGGTGCCATCTTAAGCGCCAGAAAGAACGTCCGCTATTGCAAGCAGTGCTTTACCCTGACGGACGACGAGCTGTGCCCCATCTGTAGAAACCCCAGCCGAAATCAGAAAATTCTCATGGTGGTGGAGGACACCAGGGATTTGGCGGCCTACGAGAAGACCCAGAAATACGAGGGTGTCTACCATGTCCTCCACGGAGCCATTTCTCCCATGCTGGGTATCGGACCCAATGATATTAAGCTGAAGGAGCTGATGCAGCGGCTCCAGGGAGACGTGGAGGAGGTTATCATAGCCACAAACTCCAGCCTTGAGGGTGAGACCACAGCCATGTATTTAAGCAAGCTGATTAAGCCCACAGGCATCAAGGTGACCCGCATTGCCAGCGGCGTGCCGGTGGGCGGCGACCTTGAGTACATCGATGAGATGACGTTGCTTCGGGCCCTGGAGGGCCGGGTGGAGCTTTAAAGCTTCCACCCCTTAAAAACAGGAGCAGACAATGTGCGAAGCACATGGTATAATAAAAGCAGTTTTTTTAATTAACCATTAAAGGAGGAAACGAAATGGAATTTTTTATCGACACAGCGAAAGTGGAGGACATTAAGAAAGCCAACGATATGGGTGTTATCTGTGGTGTTACCACCAACCCATCCCTGATTGCAAAGGAAGGAAGAGATTTTAAGGAGGTTATCTCTGAAATCGCATCCATCGTGGACGGCCCCATCAGCGGCGAAGTGAAGGCCACCACAGTTGACGCGGAGGGCATGATTGCCGAGGGCCGTGAGATTGCAGCCATCCATCCCAATATGGTGGTTAAGATTCCCATGACTGTAGAAGGCTTAAAGGCTGTAAAGGTCCTGACGGCTGAAGGGATTAAGACCAATGTGACACTGGTATTTTCTGCCAACCAGGCATTGCTGGCAGCCCGGGCAGGCGCTACCTACGTATCTCCCTTCCTGGGCCGTCTGGATGATATTAATATGCCGGGTGTTGATTTGATTCGCACCATTTCAGATATCTTTGCCATCCACGGCATCGAGACACAGATTATTGCGGCCAGCATCAGAAACCCCATCCATGTGACAGATTGTGCGGCAGCAGGCGCGGATATTGCCACCGTTCCCTACGGAGTTATAGAGCAGATGACAAAGCATCCTCTGACGGATGAGGGAATTGCCAAATTCCAGGCAGACTACAAGGCAGTTTTCGGAGAATAGAAGGAGAGAAAAATGGAGAATTTACAGCTTCAAAAGACAGCCAACGAAATCCGTAAAGGGATTGTGACTGCTGTTCACGGCGCCAAATCGGGACATCCCGGTGGCTCCCTGTCTGCGGCAGATATTTTTACATACCTTTATTTTGAAGAAATGAACATTGACCCCAAGAATCCCAAGGACCCGGGACGTGACCGCTTCGTGCTGTCCAAAGGCCATGTGGCTCCGGGACTTTATTCCACTCTGGCCCATCGGGGATTCTTTCCGGTGGAGGATTTGACCACTC
>CAPNGW010000405.1 GCA_948665105.1 uncultured Lachnospiraceae bacterium | reverse complement strand
CCCGCACCTCATCCATCATGTTCAAAGCCAGAACCATCGGAATGTCCATTTCCATAAGCTGCAGCGTCAGATAGAGGTTGCGCTCCAGCGCCGAGGCATCCACCACGTTGACAATCACGTCCACGTCGTCCTCCATGATAGAGCGTCTGGTAACCTTTTCCTCAATGGAATAAGAGGTAAGGCTGTAGATACCGGGAAGGTCGATAAGCTTTAAGGGCTGCCCCTTGTAGACCGTCTCCCCCTCCTTCCTCTCCACGGTAACTCCGGGCCAGTTGGCCACCTTCAGATTGGCCCCTGTATATGCATTAAACAGCGTAGTCTTCCCACAGTTGGGATTTCCCGCAAATCCGACACGAATGGTTTTCATTTTACTTCTTCCCTCCCGCTCACCGGCTCCACTGAAATTCCCCTGGCAATATCCTTGCCGATGGCCCACCTTGTTCCTCTGACCTTAATGATGAAGGCTCCGTTCCGTTTCCGATTCATCAACGTGAGGGTCGTTCCCTCATTGATTCCCAACGCTTCCAACCGCCGTGTGATGGTTTCCTCCGTGGTAATTGTTTTCACCAAATACTGTTCCTTTGGTACTCCGTCAAGAATTGTCATCCTGTTTCCTTCCTTGCTGTCCTCTTTTTGTTCGTCACTTTAGTACTCCTTCATTATATGCTTATTGAGAATGGTTGTCAACAATGGAAAACACACTCCAAAATCTCCCTGTTGTCACAGACTGGATTTTGGAATGAAAATAACACTTTCCTTATTTCTCCATACAATATAAGAGAATCGAAAAGAAAGGACTCTGAATCTATGCAAAATTGTAACTGTAATCGGCAGGACCCCGTCACTATGCCCTGTCATACGGTCTATGAACTGGACAGTCTGCCCCTGGGTATGGCCTATGTGCCCTGGCAACAGTTTGATACCGTCTATGAGGTTGACAAGGCTTTGGGATGCGGCACCATTTTTCCTGAGCTATACAAACCCTTCCTTGGAAAGCGGGGTGCTATGCGATGAATGCCAATCAAATGGAGCGCTGTAAATTATACCGTTGGATTCACATGGTCAGCTTCGCTGTCAATGACATCACCCTGTACCTTGATACCCACCCGGAGGACCCGGAAGCCCTTGAATATTTCAACCATTACAAAGAATTACGTATGCAGGCATTGGAAGAATATTCCTTAAAGTATGGTCCCTTAACCATCGACACTGCCACACCGGAGGGAAAATGGCTTTGGTCCACTCAGCCCATGCCCTGGGAAGGAGGTTGCTGCTAACTTATGTGGAATTATGAAAAACGCCTGCAGTATCCCATCAATATTACACAGACCAATCCCCAGATGGCCCAGGTCATCATCAGTCAATTCGGAGGTCCCGACGGCGAATTGGCCGCCTCCATGCGCTATCTGTCCCAGCGTTATACCATGCCCTATAAAGAGGTGGCCGGGATTTTGACGGATATCGGTAGTGAAGCCTCGGAAATGAAGCTCCACTTATGGGGCAGCATTTTCAAATAGACATCTATGTGGTTTTTATCGCCCACTACCATTTTGTCGAGTATCCGGGTGTAGTATTCATCCTCGTACTGGATACCGTTAATCAACTCGTCAATGGCGTTCTTTATATCTGCCATCAATTCCTGCTTCTGTGATATGGCACTTATGCCCCTGCCTGCTACATCTATCTGTAAGCTTGCGTCAATCGCCTTGATGAGATTCCCTGCAACTTTCTGGCGGTCAATTTTCAGCTCCCTGCAAACAAGATACAACAAATAAATCACATCCTCATTACGAATACTCTCACCAGAGCAGCCCACCTGGTTGCCCGCCTTGTCGATGTGCGGTCTGCCGTGATTTGCCGCTTCATAGCAACGCCATGCCTTGTACCTGCTCCCGTCTTTGCGGGTCTTATATCTGGCAACATAGCTTGCTGTGCATCTGCCGCATTTGATTTTCCCAGAGAACGGATAGCGGTTGCTGTGTTTTGCCTTGCCCTCCTGGGAAAGAGATTTTGCATCCAAAATGCGGTTTGCCTTATCGAAAAGCTCACGGGAGATAATTGGCTGGTGGTGGTCTTTGATAATGACAAATTCCTCCTGTCCTCGGTTGTACTTCTTTTCGTGGGATAGGAAGTCTGGCGTAAAGGTTTTCTTCTGCACTAAATCGCCGCAGTATTTTTCGTTGCGGATAACGCGGAGAATGACGGTATTTTGCCATTCCTTAACACGCATTGGCAAAATGCCCTCCTCCCGAAGCTCACGGGCGATAACATGAGTGCCTTTTCCCTCGTCTACGAACTTGTGGAAAATAAGGCGGACGATTTTTGCTCCCTCCTG
>CAPNGW010000404.1 GCA_948665105.1 uncultured Lachnospiraceae bacterium | reverse complement strand
GTCGTGGCCGGGTGGGGCTTAAGGACCCGGGACGTCCTGTGGGCTCCTTCCTGTTCCTCGGACCTACCGGCGTGGGTAAGACAGAGATATGCAAGGCTCTGGCCGAGGCTATGTTCGGGGATGAGCAGGCAATGATTCGTGTGGACATGTCGGAGTATATGGAGAAGCACAGCGTCTCCAAGCTCATCGGTTCTCCCCCCGGATATGTGGGCTATGACGAAGGAGGCCAGTTTAGCGAGAAGGTACGCAGAAACCCGTATTCGGTGATTTTGCTGGATGAGATAGAGAAGGCGCACCCGGATGTGTTCAATATTTTGCTTCAGGTGCTGGATGACGGCCATATCACTGACGCCCAGGGCCGGAAGGTGGATTTTAAAAATACGGTTATTATTATGACCTCCAACGCAGGTGCCCAGTCCATCATTGAGCCCAAACGGCTGGGCTTTGCCTCAGGGGAAAATGCGAAGCAGGACTATGAGCGGATGAAAAGCGGTGTCATGGAGGAGGTGCGCAGAATTTTCAAGCCGGAGTTTTTGAATCGTATCGATGAGACAATTGTATTTCATGCTCTGACCAAAGAGGATATGAAAAAGATTGTTACGCTGATGACAAAAACGCTGGTGAAACGCTGCAATACACAGGTTGGGATTGAGCTTGTCATTCGGGATTCCGTGAAAAACTACATTGTGGAGAAGGCCTATGATCCCAAATACGGAGCCAGGCCCTTACGCCGCATGATTCAGAATAAGCTGGAGGATGGTTTGGCCCAGGCTCTTCTGGACAAGGAGATTTCCACCGGCGCCAAGGTGGAGATTACCCTTCGAAAGGGCGAAATCTGCTTCCTGCAGAAATAGGGCGGCTGCCCGCCGGGAATGGCATGTTAAAAAAATGTTTTTTTCTGTAACAAAAGGAAGAATAAACTGGAAAAATAGGGGGCGGCATGGTATAATTATCGAAAGATATTATACCGCGCCGAAGTGCGCATCCCCCCGGAGGGACTATGTGCGGAGCACATGGTATAATTATCGAAAGATATTATACCGCGCCGAAGTGCGCAACAGGAGGATAATGAAATGGCTGTAATCGAAGGGTTAATTTGTACACAGGCGGATGGTTCCATCAGCTTTGGAAATTATAAGCTGCCCGCCAAGTCCAAGCTGGACAATTTTGAGCATAATGGAGATTTATACAAGGTTAAGACTTTTAAGGAAATCACCAAGCTGGAAAAGAACGGAATGTTTGTATATGAATCGGTACCAGGAACTACCGTCCTGAATTTGAAAGCTTCCGGGAAGGAAGTGGCTTTCCAGGTGGAGGGGCCGGAGGATGCCCAGATTACCCTGGAATTGGAGGACGAGACCATATATAAAGTATTTGTAAACGGTGCGGATGCAGGTGAGATGAAGACCAACCTGGGCGGAAAGCTGAGCCTCAGCGTGGAGTTAAACGAGGAGCAGCCAGTGGATGTCAGGATTGAAAAGGTCGGGGAAGCCATGCTCTGCGATGTAACGCCCAATTAGACGGGAAACCTTTTAAGTATGGATACGTATGGGTGTCGGGGGACCGGCACCCATTTTCAGTCCGGGAGACAGCAACTTGAACAGTAAGAGACGGGAGGAGCTTTGGTGGCAAAAGGGAAATCAATGTCGGTATATTTTTGTCAGAATTGTGGCTATGAATCCACAAAATGGATGGGCCAGTGTCCCGGGTGCCGGGAATGGAATACCTTTGTGGAGGAGGTTATAGAGAAGACGGCGGCGGGGAAGACAAAAATCTCTGAACGGAATCGGGAGGCGGCCAAGCCCTCTACCCTGGAGCAGATACAGTTTGAGAAGGAGGAGCGGATTAGTACGGATTTTCCTGAATTGGACCGTGTCCTGGGCGGCGGGATTGTGCCCGGTTCTCTGGTTCTGGTGGGCGGAGACCCGGGAATCGGTAAATCCACCCTGCTGTTGCAGGTCTGCCAGAGATTGTCCGGAAAAATGGATGTGCTTTACATTTCCGGGGAGGAATCTTTGCAGCAAATTAAAATGTGTGCGGAGCGTGTCGGGGAGTTTGGCCAGCGGTTAACCTTGTTATGTGAGACCAATCTGGACCTGATTGCCAGGGTGCTGGACCGGGAGAAGCCCAGGGTTGTGATTATCGATTCCATTCAGACCATGTACCGGGAGGATGTATCCTCCGCTCCCGGCAGTGTGACACAGGTGCGGGAAGCCACCGGGGTCCTGATGCGCATTGCAAAGGAGCAGGGGATTGCTGTTTTTATTGTGGGCCATGTGACAAAGGAAGGAGTGGTGGCCGGTCCCCGGGTGCTGGAGCATATGGTGGATACCGTG
>CAPNGW010000403.1 GCA_948665105.1 uncultured Lachnospiraceae bacterium | reverse complement strand
CGGAACCAGCCGGGAGCCAGAATGCAGCCCAGCATATGCTCCGCCTTCTGGCCAAGCCTTTCGGTGATGTCCCAGACCTGATACTGAATCCGGTTCTCATAGGCGGTCCATCCGGGCAGAAACAGCTCATCTGAAACCAGCATCCCATCCAGGTACGGCTGATATATGCCTTGGGCAGCAGAAATCAGAAACGCCTTTTGGACAGTCCCTGCAGAGCGAAACCGCCTCCTTAGATAGAATCCGCCCTGGGTCTGGGCCAGAGGTGCCGGGGCCGATACCCATCGTGCCCTCCAGGAAAATTCCTCCGGCTTCAAATACAGAAAGGATTTTCCCTGACTCCAGGGGCTTTCCTGTCCCCGGCTGTCTCGGACCTTCACCCTAATATGATACTGTCCCAAATGCTTTGGCACAAAGCCCTGGGTCTCCACAAGCTGTGAACAGCCGCTTTGAACCTCTCCGGAATCCCACAGGATTTCCCGGAAGCTCTCCGCCTCTGCAATCTGTATGCGGTATGCCCTCTGCATGATATTTTTTCCATCGGAAACCATCTGCCAGCTTACGGAAACCAATCCTTCCACAAAATAGCTGTCTGCGTATCCGTTTATCAAAATCTTTGCAATCTCAATCACAGCAATCCGACAACCCTTCTAAAAATTACTTCCCTTCCAGCCCCAGTGAGGCGTCTCAAAATACTTCACATAAATCCTATCCCCGGGAATGGAGGCGATGCTCTCCACTGTCTCTGTCAGGGCTCCCGTCAGCTTCTGGTACTCCGGCCCGGAAAATGTGCCGTATACCGACACCTCAATGATTGCGCAGGGTTCATCCTTGTCACCCTGAAAGCACATGGCCTGCTCATCGCTGACCTTAACCATCAGCCACTGTTCCGACTTCCCTTTCAATATGGAAATCTTCTGGCCCAGGTCCTTCATTATCCTCTCCTTGTCCGCGTCCGCTACTTTTTTTGATGTGGAAACATGAATATATGGCATGTTTGCTCCTCCTGTCTATTTGCTGTCCAAATAATTCTGCACGTTGATAATCTGCTGGGTAAAGGTCTCCCCAAAGGTTTTATCGAAAAAAGCACTGCCAATGGTAAAGTACCAGGGCTCAAATTTTAAAATCATGTCCAGGCGCTCATAGCTGTTGATGCTTCCCACACAGCAGATGGGCTTGTCGATGGCGTCCTTCACGGCAAATACCATCTTCTCCACATCCCCGTCGTACCGAAAGGCTGCAATATTAATTCCAGCAACGCCCTCCTTCCTGCTTAATTCACTGGCCTCCTTTGTCAACTCCTCTATGGTTCCCGACATATGTAATGTATATCGTTCCCCAATAAAGGGCAGATATAAGATATTATGTTTCTTTATTACCTCAAGAATACTATCATAGTAAACAGTTCCCGTCACAGCATCAAATCCGCATTCTGCTGCAAGCTGTACCGGCTTTAGGCATTCCTCCTCGGTCTTTCCCACAATCTCCAGAAAGGTGGTTTTGCCGGCAGCCTTCATGCACTGTACCAGGTCCTTCATCTCCTCGGGAGGTAACCCCACCTCCTTGAATCCCCAATATTGACACGGAGCATCCTTTGCCTCCAGAAATATCTCTTTCGCATTTTTCACTGTTACGTCGTCTTTGGTTAACATAACAACTAAAATCGGCTTTGACATCTTTCTTCTCCTTTCGTTATTCATTTCTTTTTTTCGATTATAGCAAAATATTTTTGCTTTTTCAACTATTTTTTGCGTATTATTTTCTTTTTGTTTCTTTTTACTTGTTTTTAGGCAATTTCCTTCAGGTTTTTCCCTGATTTTTGTCGAAAACAAACAAAAATCTCAAACACTATTTACTTTTTTCTTTTTTTATGCCATGATAGAGAGTATAAACGAAAGAAATCGAAAGTTATTTCCATTTCAGACAGAAGATTTCATTGTGTATAAGAAAAACATAATAGAAGGAAAGCCCTTTTATCTTTCGTAAGGAGGTTACTTATGTATAAAGTGGGTTTTGTCTACACCAGTACGACGCCGGAATTAATGGAATACTTAGAGGAGGAAGCCAGAAATCAGCTGGGAGAAGAAGCTTCCATATTGACTTACCAGGACTCTTCCATTCTCACGGAGGTCAGAGAGCATGGTTATGTAACCTCGGGCGCGGCCGCCCGTCTGATTTCCATGTATATGCAGGCAGTCTTGGACGGCGCAGAGGCCATTTTAAACGTATGCTCCTCTGTGGGTGAGGTGGCCGACAGTGTTTGGGAGGCCGCCCGCTACATGGGCGTCCCCATTGTCCGTATTGATGAGGACATGTGCAGGGATGCCATACGTACCGGAAAGC
>CAPNGW010000402.1 GCA_948665105.1 uncultured Lachnospiraceae bacterium | reverse complement strand
TGACCTGGAAGCCGGCCAAGGGAAATTACTGGCTGAGAGTGGAGGCTAAGACCAGAGATGGAATAGAAAGCGATTATACCATAGCATATAATCCTGCCAAGAATCATTCCGGTAAGTATGTGGAGATTCAGGGGATTTATATGCAGGAGGATGCCGATGGAATCCGTGCGGGAGCCGTTCATGAAACCAATGATTCCGGTGTAATGTTCCGCTGGATGGTCTATGACGTTGATAAGGGAACCTGGAGCACCATCTCGGACTGGAAGGCCAGCGAATGGGTGACCTGGAAACCAAAGGCAGGAAACTACTGGCTGAGAGCAGAGGCTAAGACCAGGGACGGGATAGAAAGCAACTATACCATTGCATATCAGATGGCGAAGTTTGAGATTATGGGAACCACCCGTACTACGGTGGCGAAGATGGCCAAGTTTTATAAAGACAGATATACATATCCGGCTTTTTATGCTGATTCAGAAGCCCCAACGATTGAAGATTTCTGTCGGATATATATTGAAGAGTGTGCCGCAGAGGGAGTAAAAGCGGAGGTCGCTTTTTGCCAATCTATGCTGGAGACGGGCTTCCTGCAATATCCGGATGCAACCGCTGTCGTAGATCCGAGCCAGTACAATTTTGCCGGTTTGGATACCACAGGAGCAATTTTACCGGATGGAAGCATAGATGTTGGGAGAAGCTACTCCGGGGTGAGAGAAGGAATCCGAGCCCATGTGCAGCGGTTGAAGGCCTGGGCTGTCAAGGATATGACACCTGAGAAATATGTGTATCCCTGTATCGATAAGGACAAATTTGACAGCAAATGGTGGAGAAATACAATCATAGGAAGCGCTCCCTATGTGGAGTGGCTGGGAAAGTCTGAAAACCCCAGCGGCTTTGGCTGGGCAACAGCCCCCAATTATGGATACATCGTCAGGAATAATTATATTGATAAGCTGCTGGCATTGTAAAGCGGTGACAATTACAAGAGAGGAAGCGTGAGAGGATGAAGAGAGGACAAAGAACTGCTGCCTGGGCGTTGACATTGCTGCTGGTGCTTGGTATTCTGGTGACAGGCAAAGGGGAAGCACATGCCCAGGAGCCGGAGCTCCCTAAGGAGCGGACGGGTTACCAGCAGCTGATAGGAATCGACTTGGGACAGGCTGAGGAACAGCCGCAGGAGGAGCATCGCGTTCCGGAGTACAACCGATATCAGAACACAAAGTGGGATACTTATTCCTCCAACTACTTTTACAATCAGCTAAGCTCAGGGCAGCGTCAGTTGTATGACGCCATCTATAGTGCATGTATGGCATATCTGACCACAGGAGCGGACGCAGTCAGCTTCAACGGGTATACCGGGTTTACAGGAGACATAGCAACGCCGGCAGGTTTGTCAGAAGGTGATGTGAAAGAAGTATTGATGCTTGTTGCAACCAATAATCCGCAGTTTTACTTTATCAACGAATATTATGGATATACCAGCGATTACTCTTATGTGCGGATTGGGATGTATCCGGAATGGGTTTTTGGAGGTGCGCGGGCGGAAGCCACCAATCGGATATCCGCAAAGATTGATTCCTGGATAGGAATCATTCAACAGGAGAGCACGCCTTTTGAAAAGGAGAAAAAGGCCCATGATCTGGTGGTAGGGAATACAGAATATGAGTATTCCAATTATAACCAAAGCTGTGCAGGTGTGTTCCTGGAAGGGAAGGCAGTTTGTGCAGGCTACGCCGAGAGCTTTGCATTGCTGTGTAATGCAGTCGGAATTAATACGATATCGGTGACCAGTCTGGACCATGAATGGAATCTTGTTCAGATGTATGGCAAATGGTACAATGTAGATTGTACATGG
The DNA here is from genome assembly GCA_948665105.1 of uncultured Lachnospiraceae bacterium. Classification (GTDB taxonomy): domain Bacteria; phylum Bacillota; class Clostridia; order Lachnospirales; family Lachnospiraceae; genus 14-2. Next base: position 517 of record CAPNGW010000402.1, on the reverse strand, counting down.
GATGATGGTGGCAATGGAAACATCTATTATTCTTTCTTTAATGTAAGTGATTCGGATATTGCCGATGGAAGCCATGTGATAGAAGAGGTATGGGATGGGTTTCAGATTCCAACCTGTTCTACAAGCACCTGGTTAAATATATCCGGAATCTACTGTGAAGAGCGTGATGGCGGAATTCGAGCAGGGGCTGTCCATGAGGCAAGTACAAAGGAAATCGTATTTCGCTGGCTGGTGTATGATGTGAACAAAGGAACCTGGACTACCATATCAGACTGGCAGGCAGACGAATGGGTAACCTGGACTCCGAACAAAGGAAACTACTGGCTGCGTGTGGAGGCGCAGACCAACGAAGGTAATGCAAGCAGTTACACCATGGCCTATAATACAGATAATAATTATGCGGGTCAATATGTAGATATCACAGGAATCTATTGTGTGGAAGGTGATGGGGGAATCCGTGCAGGGGCAGTTCATGAGAAGAACGATTCGGGTACGGTATTTCGCTGGATGGTATATG
>CAPNGW010000401.1 GCA_948665105.1 uncultured Lachnospiraceae bacterium | reverse complement strand
CCACGGTCTTTCGCTTTGTCACCTGCTGCACCACCACCGCGTGGGAGTGGATGTCACTCTCATCCTTCACCGCCTTCTCCACCGACTCGAAGGGTTCATGGGCCGCCAGCAGAAGGCCGTAGGAATTGTAGATGAGGGTGTATCCCGCAATTCCTGTCTTGGGCTGATAGGCCTTGGAAAAGCCGCCGTCGATAATCAACAGCTTCCCGTTGCATTTTACCGGGGATTCTCCCTTCCTGGATTCCACCGGGATATGCCCGTTGATGATATGGGACTCCTCGGCAGGCAGTCCGAATTCCTCCAGAATCCGATTGACAATCTCCTCCTGCTCAAGCAGCTTGTAATAGGGATTCTTGGGCTCATTGTGGGTGGCCTTGTCCGCGATAAAGTACCGCTCGAAGGTGGTCATCTTGGACTTTCCGAACACCGGCGAATTGCCATTCTGCCAGATAAACCAGAGAATGTCAAGTCCCTTCTGCTTCTCCGTTGGCTCAATGGCAAAATAGCCCTTTCTGGCGTAATGCTCCAGCACGTCATACAATTCCTTGCCACTGTACTCCTTGCCATAAATGTTTACCTTCTTAAAGCTGCCATCCTCGTTGAAGGGCACACACCCGTGGTACAGAAGGTTCCCGTTATATACCTTGTACAGGCTTCCCTTGGCGTACAGGAAACGAATGTGCCGCTGAAGACGCTCACAGTTCAAAAAGGCCTGTACCAGACGCTCCACCACATCCTGCTCCTCCGGGGTCAGCTCGTAAGGATTCTCTGGGTCCAGGGTGGGAAATACTTTTTCCTTGAGAGGGTACCTGATTCCCTCCACCTCCACCGTGCCCTGCTCCAAGTCAATCTTGTCCAGAAGCAGCCGATGCTCCATCTGAAATTCCGGGCGGCGCAGTATGAGCTGGCCCTCCAGCTTAAACTGGATGATGGAAATAGCCTTGTGCATCTTCTCATCCAGCATAACCTCCTTGATGTCGTACTCATCCTCTCGATAATCCAGATGGAAGGCCTCACAGACATCAGATTGATATTTGGCCATGGCAAGCCGGGCCAATGGAATCAAATTGATGCCGTAGCCCTCCTCCAGAGTATTTAAATTCCCGTATTTTGCGGAAATCCGAATGACATTGGCGATACAGCTGGGGTTCCCCGCCGCCGCACCCATCCACAGCACATCGTGGTTGCCCCACTGGATGTCCACGGAGTGATGCTCCATCAGGGTATCCATCACCAGATGGGGGTACGGTCCCCTATCAAAGATATCCCCCACCACATGGAGATGGTCCACCACAAACCGGCGAATCAGGTTACACAGCGCTACAATCAGCTCCGGCGCCCGTTTCGTGCGGATGACGGTATTGATAATTTCATTGTAATAAGCCTCCTGGTCCGACACGTCCGGTCGGCCCGTCATCAGCTCTTCAATGACATAGGCAAAATCCTTGGGCAGGGATTTTCGTACCTTGGAACGGGTGTATTTGGAGGAGGCGCCTTTGCAGATGCGGATGAGACGGTATATGGTGACCTTGTACCAGTCCTCAATATTGTCCTCCTGCTTCTGGACCTGCTTTAATTTCAGCTCCGGATAGTAAATCAAGGTGGCAATGGACTTTTTCTCCACCATGGAGAAATTGTTGCCAAATTCCTCCTCAATCTTCCGCTTGATGGCTCCGGAGCCGTTTTTCAATACGTGCTGAAACTGCTCGTATTCCCCGTGAATGTCCGTAATAAAATGCTCCGTCCCCTTGGGCAGGCTTAAAATTGCCTGCAAATTGATGATTTCCGTAGCCGCCGCCGCGATGGTTGGAAATTGCCTGGCCATCCCCTTCAAATATCTCAAATCCGCCTGTTCCATGTAAATCCCCTTTCTCTTTTTCTTCTGTGCTCCCATAGTCACTCTGCCCTGCTCCTGCCTGGCACCGTCAATCCGCTAACGCTCCCTTATGACATCCTGCATACTGTACCTTCCTGCAGGCTTGTCCCTTAAAAATTTAGCCGCTTCAAGGGCTCCCCTGGCAAATACATTTCTGGAATACGCGGTGTGGGAGAAGGTAATCACCTCGTCCGTTCCTGCAAAAAACACCTCATGCTCTCCCACGATGGTGCCACCCCTGAAAGCCAGTATTCCGATTTCATTCTTTTCCCGTTTCTTCCGCTCCCCGGTCCTGTCATATTGGTAGGTGTAAGCGTTTGAAAGGGCCTGATTCATGGAGTCCGCCAAGGCCAGGGCTGTCCCGCTGGGGGCGTCCACCTTCTGATTGTGATGCTTTTCCACAATCTCCATATCAAAGCCCGCCGGTGCCAGCACTGTGGCTGCCTTCCCCAGCAGGTCCAAAAGGAGATTGATTCCCAGGGACATGTTGGCG
>CAPNGW010000400.1 GCA_948665105.1 uncultured Lachnospiraceae bacterium | reverse complement strand
GAATCTCGCTGTCACGGCCAATCACCGGGTCCAGCTTCTGCTCTCTGGCCCGCTCCACCATATCGTAGCCGTATTTTTCCAGAGTGTCATAGGTGGCCTCCGGATTGTCGGACACTACCCGCTGGTTGCCCCGCACGGTGGATAAGGCCTGTAAAAACCTCTCCCGGGTGATGCCGTACTCCTTAAAGATTTCCTTCATGGCCTGGTTGGGGTATTTCAGAAGCGCCAGAAACAAATGCTCCACAGAGACGTACTCGTCGCCCATTTGTTTTGCCTCATCCTCGGCATTTATTAAAACCTTATTTAAGTTCTGCCCCACATAAATTTGGCCGCCGGAAACTTTAACCCGTTTCGCCAGATGATTCTGGGCATTCCCTGTAAAATGCTCCTTATCGATTTCCATCTTCTCAATGAGCTTAGGGAGCAGTCCGTCCTCCTGTTCCATGAGGGCCACCAGCAAATGCTCCTGCTCCAGCTCCTGATTGCCATACTCATAGGCCAGCTTCTCACACTGGTTGATGGCCTCGATGGATTTTTGTGTAAATTTTTGAATATTCATAAGGGTGCCTCCTTCCCTTGACTTATGCTAACCATAGTATACGCCTTTATACCGTAAACAATAGAAAACTCGCAAATCATGTTTTCTATTGTTTACGGAAACACAAATGTAAAATGGATATTCAGCGCAACTCGTCTGTTTGTTATAGCATTACTATAACACCATCTGTTAGCACTGTCAAGAGTCGAGTGCTAATATTGTGTGAAATTTTTTAGATTCCCCACTCTCATCCCTACTTTTCGCATCACTGCCGATTACTTTTTCCGAATCGGGAAGTATATCTCCGTCTCCCAATCCTCAGGGGAGAGAGAATCAAACTGTGTCTTGATGTAAAGCTCAAAGGGTGCATCGGCAATCTCCCAGCCATTTTCGATAATCCATGGCACAATCGCGCCGTATGCCTCAGACAACGTGGAATATCCGCCGTGATGTACCGTCATGGCACACTGGCACGGCTCCATCACCACGTCTGCCTTGTCCTTCTCCTTGATTCCGATGAAGACCTCCACATCGGAGGATTCGTGGTTAAACTCCTGGTCATAATACCTGGAGCCGTTCAATCCGGTGGGAGTCACCTGCTCCTTGGGCACACGCTCAAAGAGTGTTCCGTAGTATTTGCCAAACTCATCCACACCCATCATTGCACGTTTTGTCAGCACATTCATCAGCGGGGAATTCTTAACCTCAATTGCATAGCTCTTCTGGTAAATCATAATGTCACCTGTCCTTTCAAATACAGAAATGTGTGTCTGAAGCTCGTTCAGGATAATGGCCATCTCCTGTTGCTCCCGCTTCAGCTTATCCTTCTGCTGCCGCAGCACGTTTCTGAGCTCATGATTATCGGAAATGGCAAGTATGCTCTGGATTTCATCCAAAGAAAATCCGTAGCGCTTCAGACGCTTAATATAGTTCATCCTGTCAATCTGCTCCGACTGATAATACCGATATCCGGTAAAACAATCTACCTCTGCCGGTGCCAGCAGACCAATTTTATCGTAATGGTGGAGGGTCTTGACACTGACCTGACATATCTTTGAAAATTCACCAATCTGCAACATACTTTCCGCGTCCTCTCTTGTTTTGATTCGAATCTATGGACAGTTTACCTTCTGACCCAGGGGGAGAGTCAATACCCTTTTTTATATCCAGGAAAATGCAAAAACCCCTTGAAAACACTGGATTTTCAAGGGGTTTTATTTTGTGTTCAATGCCGGCAGCGGGACTTGAACCCGCACGTGGTTGCCCACAACAGATTTTGAGTCTGCCTCGTCTGCCATTCCGACACGCCGGCGCGTTTCGCTGAACATACAATAGAAAACACGCAAAACATGTTTTCTATCGTCATGAGTAACATGTTACCATAAGCGGTGCCGGAATGCAACCATTTTTTTGAAATTTCCTGTATAATGTCTTTCCTTCTTACATTTCCTCCGTCACCGCTATGTCAAGAAACTGCTGCCGGGCCACGTGATACATGCCCCTGGTGGTAATCCGCACCTGGGGAATCACCGGGAGGGACAAAAAGGACAGGGTGATAAAGGGATCCATGGTTTTTGGCACACCCATGGCCCGGGCTCTGGCCAGCATTCTTCCAAGCTTCTCCTTGACCTCCTGGTGGCTCTGATTGCTCAAAAGGCCCATCACAGGAAGGGGTAATGTCAAAGGCTCTTTTTCCGTCTCCACCACGGTATAACCGCCTCTGCATTCCATAAGGGCCAGCACCGCCCGGTACATATCCAAATCATTGTCCCCCACCACAATCAGGTTGTGGGAATCATGCCCCACCGTGGAGGCAATGGCTCCGCCCTTAA
>CAPNGW010000399.1:273-2382 GCA_948665105.1 uncultured Lachnospiraceae bacterium | reverse complement strand
GAGCAGCAGCGTGTGGCCATTGCCCGGGCGCTGGCAGCAGGCAGCGAAATCATTCTGGCCGACGAGCCAACAGGAAATCTTGATACCGAGAACAGCAGGAATATTGTGGAGATTTTAAAGCGATTAGCCCATGAGGAGGGCCGCTGTGTCATTATTGTCACCCATGACCCGGCCGTTGCTGAGTCGGCAGATACGGTTCTGCATATGAAGGATGGGAAATTTTAAAATTTAATCCTTTACACAAATGTTTAACAAAAGGTAAGCGTAAGGTTGCAGAAAGGTGGGGAAATTAGAATGGAAAATGATGTGCAAAAATGTCCATACTGCAACGGTGAAATGCAATTAGGATATGTTCAAGGTGCTGATACTCTTAGCTGGGTTCGTAAAGTACAGCCTATAGCGGCATTTGCAGCATTTGGTGGTTTTAATATAGCAACTGAAAGAGGCTGCTTCTTCGGTGCAATTGTAGAAGCATATAACTGCAAAGGGTGTAAAAAAATCATCATTCAATATGGTAAGGAATGAAGGAGGCAGGTATGTATGAGAAATAAGAGTTTGTTGCAAGAAAAGTTTAAGAAAAAATATGCTTTCGTGTTTCTAAGTGCCCTGTTGGCGGCTTTGGCAATATTTGCAATAGTGATTCATTTCAGACAATATAATATTTCCGGTACGTATGCATATAACGCCAACAACCCTTATGATGATATATATCTTGTATTACAAAACGAATATTTCGTAATCTCAAATCCGGAAAAGGTAATTGAACAAGGGATATTTAAAAAGCTTGAAGTAAGTGGTGCAAATCTATATGAATTATGTTCTGACATAAGCGATTGGAAGGGGTATGTCATACATATAAAAAACGATATATTATTGTTAAATTTTAAGGAGATGGAGGTTGAATTAAAAAAAATAAGCGATACTGCTATAGTTCAAAGCGAAATAATGCAGAATAATAGGGATGGCAATCTGTGAATCATTCATAAGCTGTCTTTTTCGCGCATAAGCTGAAAAAAAGTATGGGAGCAATCCTGTGGACAATCCAAAATTTGAAAACCTCTTAAACCTGGCTCTGGACGCTACCCCCCGGGAGCGGGAAAAGTCTCTGAATCTGGGGGTGGGCTACGAGCCATTGGAGCAGCGGTGGGACTTGATTGTGAAATATTCCGGGAATATCGGACGGCTTTCGGAGGAATACCCGGGAATTACAGTGCGGGAGCTCTTGAATGAGTATGCGCTTTTGAATGTGCCGAATAATCTTATTGAGGCTGTGGCCAATTCACCGGAAATTGAATATGTGGAGAAACCGAAGAGGCTTTTTTTCGCTGTGAATCAGGGGAAGAGGGCCTCCTGTATTTTGCCCCTACAGACAGCCCGCTATAACCTGACCGGCCAGGGAGTGCTGGTTGGCCTCTTGGATTCAGGCATCGACTATGCTCATCCGGATTTTCGTAATCCGGACGGTACCACCCGGATTCTCAACCTCTGGGACCAGACGCTGAAACGGGAATTTTCGGAAAGCGATATCAATGAGGCACTTAAGCAGGACAACGAGGCCGACCGGTATCGCATTGTGCCCTCCCGGGATTTGTCGGGTCATGGAACTCATGTGGCGGGAATTGCCGCTGGAAATGGACGGGCTTCCGATGGAGTGAACCGAGGCGTAGCCTATGAGAGCAATCTCATTGTGGTGAAGCTGGGAGTGCCCATGGAAACCTCCTTTCCCAGAACCACGGAGCTGATGGCGGGACTTGACTATATTGTAAAAAAGGCTCTGGAGTACCGGTTGCCGGTGGCGGTGAACCTAAGCTTCGGCAATACATATGGCTCTCACAGCGGGACGTCCCTTTTGGAGACCTACATCAACGATATCGCCAATTACTGGAAGAGCTCCATTGTCATCGGCACCGGAAATGAAGGCAGCGGGCGGGGGCATACCTCAGGCTTACTGCAGGAAGGACAGGAGACAATCGTGGAGCTGGCGGTGGGAGCATTTGAGACCACCCTGAATTTTCAGCTGTGGAAATCCTACTCCGACGAATTTGATGTTCTTTTGACCAATCCCTCCGGTGCGCGGGTGGGCCCCATTTTGCGACAGCAGGGCCCTCA
>CAPNGW010000399.1:0-251 GCA_948665105.1 uncultured Lachnospiraceae bacterium | reverse complement strand
TTTATGTGGATTTTATTCCGGTCAGGGACTATATCGACAGCGGCATCTGGGAAATTACGCTGATTCCCCGACGCATTATAACCGGGAGTTACGATTTCTGGCTGCCGTCTCAGGCGGCCTTGAATGAGGCCACCGGCTTTTTGCTGCCCACCACGGAGACGACTATGACCATACCTTCCACAGCCTTTAAGGCCATTGCCGTGGCAGCCTATGATGCCAGGTTTATGCAGATTGCCCCCTTCAGTGGGAGG
>CAPNGW010000398.1 GCA_948665105.1 uncultured Lachnospiraceae bacterium | reverse complement strand
CCGGACAGCTTCTCACCTGCCTGTGCCGGCCTTTGGACGAGGAAAAAATGACAGCGCTGATTTTTCGCCACACCACCACCCGTGGCATTCGTGTGCAGGAATTCCGCCGCCATGTATTATCCCAGAATTTCCGGGAGCAGGACACCCCCTATGGCAAGGTAACCATTAAGCAAAGTCAAGGCTACGGTGTAGAGAAAGAAAAGCCGGAATTTGAGGATATTGCAAGACTGGCCCGGGAGAACAATACCTCACTGGATTCTGTTATGGGTTAGTGTCAAAAGAAGCCCTTTCATACTAAGGCAGCTCTCTCTGCCATTCCGGTAAATGTTAATAAAACGGGCATAAAGGGAAGCCTCCGTTGGTAGATTTTCGTCCATATGTCATTTATAATTGAAGGAACAAAGCACAGGAGGTAATGATTATGAATTTAGGAAACAATCTATTCAATGCCCGCAAGAAATGTGGCCTATCCCAGGAAGAAGTTGCAGAAAAGCTGGGCGTCAGCAGACAGACCATCTCAAAGTGGGAGCTTGATGAAACCTTGCCCGATATCTGCCAATCCAAAAAACTGGCAAACTTGTATGGCCTGTCATTGGATGAATTGATTGAATTTGACATTGATGTGAAGGAGATTCAGGATATCATTGACAGGACAAATGACGCCGTTTCCGAAAAAATCGACTGGACAAAGGCATGGAGCAAAAAGTATCCAATCCTTGCCACCTATCAAAATGAGGTGGAAGTACAAGTGTATGCATCAGAATTAAATGGGCTGCTGGAGGATTTGGAAAAGAAATATGGCTACAGTGACCTTGATTCCTTTCTTGTTCTGAAAGATATTCTGGCCTGCCTTTGGAAGCATCGGAAAAAGCAGAATTAACACAGTAATTCATCTGATGAATGGACTTCGCCCACTTACCCCCAAGGTTTTCCAGCCATAACACAAAAAGCCGCCCGGTTTCTATGGGCGGCTTTTCATAATATGACAGGGTCATTCTATTCTTCAGTATCCTCACTCGAAACAGCCGCGACGGTTCCCGCTACGGACGCCACTACCGCTATAATGACTGCTGTCAGCACAACTCCTCCAATTATAAATACCAGCATCTCTCTCATCTCACTTTTTTAGAATTTAGTTTTTCTTTATCATAACATATTATACGCCAAAAAGGAAGTCCAAAAACATCGGGTTACAGCTTCTTTTTCCCCACTACCACAAGCCGCCCATTCTCGTCCGAATATTCACAGGTGGAAAGGGTAATAAGTTTGTCACCATATTCAGCAGTCACTCCGGTTTCATACAGGGAAATCGCCTTGCACTGGCTGATATAATCGTCAAAATCCTCCTGATTTCCGGCATCGGCAAACACATAGTATGGAAATCCCTGCTCATCAACTGTGGTGAGGAAAACCGCCAGAACCTCGTATTCCCCCCGCTCCGTCAGCGTGTCAAATCGAATCAGTGGATGTTCCTTTATAAATTCCTGGTCCATGTAATTCATCAGTCCTGTAAACATGGAGCCATCTTTCATATGGTGAGCATAAATAATCAGATTGTCACTGGGCTTTTCCGGGTCACAGTGCTCCGCCACATATGGCACACCATATCGATTATATTCTTTTTCAAAATTATGGGTCAGATAAAAATCAGGTTGGTCCGGTGTGTACATTACCGGGTAATTGATTTTCGTCCCCTCAATGGAAATCCATCCCACCATATCGCTGTTTTGTGCCTTCAATTCCTGATATGTTCTTAAAATGGCCGCGTCTATCCCGTCTTTGTCTTCAGATGTTCCTGCTCCGGAGGCGTCATCTATCGGGCCACCATCATCTTCCGACTGCTCCGCCTGAGCTACCAGGTCTGCCAGTTGTTCAAAATCCCGGTCCGCATTTCTTGCCCCCAGATAATATTTGACAAGCTGAAATGCTGAGACACAGAAAATCACAAGACTTATAGCCATTCCTGCCATATATATTTTTTTCTTCATCCAAAATCCTCCAAAGTATTCCTGTCCACCACAGTACCCTTGCTTCGCTGGGGCAAACTTTGCTTCCACCCGAAGGTCTTATCATTCTATCGGAAATCCAAAGAACCTTCCTATAGAATAAAAAAAGGCCGCCATAGCTGCCTTCTTTACAAAAAAAGCCCTTAGCCATTAAAAATCTATGCTAAAGACTTACTCTTAGCAGGGGATGAGAGAATCGAACTCCCACCAAAGGTTTTGGAGACCCCTATCATACCATTTGACCAATCCCCTGTATTATAAAAATGGCGCCATTGATTCGTCATTATTATAACTCACTTGAGAAAAATATACAACTGTTAATTGATGTACCTTCAAAATTTCACACAGATTGAGAAAAAGGGTAATGCAATGCTTTAC
>CAPNGW010000397.1 GCA_948665105.1 uncultured Lachnospiraceae bacterium | reverse complement strand
AACCTCACCTCCGGGGAGTCCCTGGTTCGTCAATTCCTCTACGGCAAACGGTTTTTCAAGGAGGAATTCGGTGTGGACAACCGGATTCTGTGGCTTCCGGATGTGTTCGGCTATTCCGGCGCACTGCCCCAGATTATGAAAAAATGCGGCATCGACTATTTCATGACAACCAAGCTGGCCTGGAATCAGTTCAACAAGGTTCCCTATGACACCATGCGCTGGCGTGGCATAGACGGGACGGAGATATTGACTCATCTGATTACCACCCTGGATGTGGGGCAGCCCATTACCAAATTTTTTACCACCTACAATGGAATGCTGCATCCCGATTCCATTATGGGCGGTTGGGAGCGTTATCAGAATAAGGGCATCAACAATGACATTTTGATAGCCTTCGGCTATGGAGACGGTGGCGGCGGTCCCACCAGAGCCATGCTGGAGACCTCTAAACGGATGGAGCGGGGGGTTCGTGGGATTCCCACGGTGCGCCAGGAATTTGCCCGCACCTATTTTGAGGAATTGGAGGAGCGGGTGAAGGACAACAAGCGGCTTCCGGTGTGGGAGGGTGAGTTTTATTTTGAGTATCACCGGGGCACCTACACCTCCATGGCAAGGAACAAACGCTCCAACCGGAAATCGGAGCTGGGGCTGATGGACTTAGAGCTCTTGTCTGTGCTGGCCAAGGACAAGGTGGCTTATCCTGCAAAGGAATTGGAGGATATGTGGAAGACGGTGCTTTTAAACCAGTTCCACGATATTCTGCCGGGTTCCTCCATCCATGAGGTTTACGAGGTGACAAAGGAGGAATATGCCAGGATTGCCTCGGAGCTTTTACGGCTCACAGAGGAGCGGACACATGCCATAGCTGGAGAAGGTGCCGGCGTGACCATCTTTAATACCACAGGCTTTGAGCGCAGCGATGTGGTGGAGCTTAAGGACATGGAAGCGGCTGCTTTGGTGGATGAGGAGGGAAGCATTTTCCCGGTACAGAAAACGGAAAAGGGCTCCATTGCCTTTGTGGAAAAGCTTCCGGCCAAGGGCTATAAGACCTTTGAAAGGCTGCCTGCTGTCAAAGAGGAGCCCCACTGTCCCTTCACTCTGGTGAACGATTGGACCTTGGAGACGCCCTATTACACCGTTACCCTTGATGAAAACGGACTGTTTGACAGTATTTTTGATAAGGAATATGACAGAGAGGTTGTCAAGGAGGGACAGAAGGCAAATCTTCTTAGAATGTATGAGGATAAGCCCATCTACTACGACAACTGGGATATTGATATTTACTATACGGAGAAATTCTGGGATGCCCTTTCCTTAGAGCATATGGAATGGACGGAGGCAGGGCCGGTGCGGGCTACCTTACGCCAGATAAGAAGAATCAGCAATTCTCTCATTCGCCAGGACATCCATTTCTATGGAAAGAGCCGGAAAATTGAGTTTGAGACCTATGTGGACTGGAAGGAGCATCAGCATCTTTTGAAGGTGCATTTCCCGGTGGATATTCATACGGATGAGGCCACCTTTGATATCCAGTTTGGAAATCTTACAAGGAAGACCCATCAGAATACCAGCTGGGATATGGCCCGGTTTGAAAGCTGTGGACAGAAATGGATGGACCTTTCGGAAGGGCATTATGGCGTCAGCCTCTTAAACGACTGTAAATACGGCCATTCCGTCAAGGACAGCAATATGGCTCTGACACTGATTAAGTCCGGGATTGAGCCCAATCCCACCACGGACCAGGAGGAGCATTTCTTCACCTACGCCATCTATCCCCACGGAGAGGGATGGCGCATGGCAGGAACCGTTCAGGAAGCATATCAGTTGAATCAGCCGGCCCTTGCCGTGGCGGGGGGACAGCCGGGAAGCAGCTTTGGATTTGCCAGTGTAAATAAAGGGAATGTGGTTCTTGAGACCATCAAGGCGGCAGAGGACGGCAACGGATTGGTGCTTCGTATGTACGAATCGGAGAATGCCAAGACAAAGGCTGTTCTTACCGTAAATACAGGCTTTACCAAGGCATATATCTGCAATCTGTTGGAGGAAGTGGAAGCGGAGGCTTCTGTATGTGGAAATCAGATTACTGTACAGCTTAAGCCCTATGAGGTTGTGACAGTGAAATTGGTGTAGTGGATGAAAGCGGCAGCTTCCCTTGTGGGAGCTGCCGCGCATAGTAAGGTGAGATAAATGAGCAATAAGAATGAGATAAGAAAGCGGGCAGAGGCGTTGGTTTCACAGATGACCGTCAAGGAGAAGGTGGGCCAGCTCTGTCAGCGGCTGTATGGCTTTTCGGTTTACGAGCTTCACGGGCAGGAGATTGCCTTTACCGAAGAATTTTATCAGGAAGTGGAAGCCTGCGGGGGGCTGGGAACCCTGTACGGCCTGTACCG
>CAPNGW010000396.1 GCA_948665105.1 uncultured Lachnospiraceae bacterium | reverse complement strand
AAGGTCTGGCGGAAGGCCGTGAGGAAGGTCTGGCAGTAGGCCGTGAGGAAGGCCGTGAGGAAGGTCTGGCGGAAGGCCGAGAAGAAGGTTTAGTAGCAGGTCGCGAGGAGAAGTTAAGACAGATGGTCTCAAAGAAGCTTCAAAAAGGCAAGGCTCCTTCTGTAATTGCAGAAGAACTGGAGGAAGATTTAGATACCATTCAGGCAATATGCAGGTCTGTAGAAGAGAGCAGGATGATACGGAAATGAAAGAACAGCTGATACTGATATGCGCCGGAGGCTGTATGCGGGAACTTCTCTGGCAGATACAAGAATTAAATAAGCAGGAGCAGGTCTGGGAAATTTTAGGATATGTAGATGCGGTTCTTCCTTCCGGGGAAGAAGCCGGGGGTTTGTGTGTGAACAGCAGGAGCTATCCATATCTGGGCAATGACGAATACCTCTTGAGCCTTGAGACGGACACCAACGTGGCAATCTGTGTTGGGGATTCGGGGCTGCGTAAGAAGCTTGCGGAAAAGCTGGGGCAGAATCCACACCTTAAGTTCCCGAACCTTATTCTGGGTGACACGCGTATTTGTGGGGATATCCAGATGGGCCAGGGCTGTATTTTGTCCATGGACAGCAGAATTTCCACCAATGTGAAGCTGGGAAATTTTGTATTCTTAAACACAGGTGCAAAGATTTGCCATGACGGAAGGGTGGGAGATTATGTCACCTTAAGCCCGGATGTGACCTTGGCTGGCCAGGTGCGTGTGGGCCCGGGCTGCAACCTGGGCATGGGAACCCGTGTGATTCAGGGGGTTACCATGGGCAAAAATGTGATTACCGGGGCCGGAAGCGTTGTGATTGGGGATGTGGAGGACAACTGCACCGTTGTGGGTGTCCCGGCCAGGAGGCTTAAACCATGAGGATTCAAATTATTGCGGAAGCAGGCGTAAACCACAACGGCAGCATGAAGCTTGCAAAAAAAATGGTGCTGGCGGCGGTGGAAGCGGGAGCGGATTATATCAAATTCCAGACCTTTCAGCCGGAAAAGCTGGTCTCCAGATTTGCGCAGAAAGCCGATTACCAAAAGGCTGCCACCGGACAGGGGGAAAGCCAGCTTGAAATGCTAAAGAAGCTTGCATTGACCCGGCAGGATTTTATGGAATTAAAGGAATATTGTAAAGAGCAGGGAATCGGATTTCTGTCCACACCCTTCGATTTGGAGAGCATTGACTTTCTGGAATCTTTGGACATGGACTTCTGGAAGCTTCCCTCCGGGGAGATTACAAACCTTCCGTATCTTTTGAAAATTGCAAAGACCGGGAGGCCCATCGTTATGTCCACCGGAATGTGTGAACTTCACGAGGTGGAAGCGGCGTTGAATTGCCTGAAGGGGGCGGGAGCGGGGGCTGTTACCCTTCTTCATTGCAACACGGAATACCCCACACCCATGGAGGACGTGAACCTGCGGGCCATGCTTACCTTGAGGGAAGCCTTTCAGATGCCAACAGGCTATTCCGACCACACGAAAGGCCTTGAAGTACCTATTGCCGCCGCCGCTTTGGGGGCGGCTGTCATCGAGAAGCATTTTACACTGGACAAGGCCATGGAGGGTCCGGACCATAAGGCCAGTCTGGAGCCGGAGGAGTTAAAAGCCATGGTAGCGACAATCCGAAATGTGGAGCGGGCTTTGGGCAATGGTGAGAAGAAGGTGACGGACTCCGAGCGGAAGAATATTGCGGTGGCAAGAAAAAGTATTGTGGCCAGCCGGGATATCCGAAAGGGTGAGATATTCAGTGAAGAGAATCTTACGGTAAAACGTCCCGGAAACGGTGTTTCCCCCATGCGCTGGTTTGAGGTAATGGGCCAATGCGCCCAAAGGGATTTCAAACAGGACGAGTGTATACAGGTGATTTTATGAAAAAAGTATGTGTGGTGACAGCCACCAGAGCGGAATACGGAATCTTAAAGCCTCTGATTCTAAGGCTTAGGCAATGTGCAGAATGGGAAACACAGATTATTGTAACCGGTTCTCATCTGGTGGAGAGTCTTGGCAATACGTATCAGGAAATGGAGGGGGACGGAATCGAGATATTCGAAAAAATCCCCATCTATGTGCAGGGAGACACGCCCTATGCAGTGACCTCCATGATGGCCAAGGCGCTTCTGGGCTTCGGAAGCTACTTTCAGAGAGAAAAACCGGACATTCTGGTTGTTCTGGGGGACCGCACGGAGCTTCTGGGCATCTGCGGCGCCGCCCTTAACGAGCGTATCCCCATCGCTCATCTCCACGGCGGAGAGCTGACGGAAGGTGCGGTGGACGACAGCATCCGCCATGCCGTTACGAAAATGAGTTATCTGCATTTTGCTTCCGCGGAGGAATACCGGAGGCGGATTATTCAGATGGGGGAGGAGCCA
>CAPNGW010000395.1:1505-2427 GCA_948665105.1 uncultured Lachnospiraceae bacterium | reverse complement strand
CAACCGTGGGATTGGCGGACGGCTTGTGAAGCAGCTTCTGGACAGGGCCAGGGAGGCCGGGATTCGAAACGTAATTCTGGAGGTGCGACTTTCCAACGACAGCGCCATCCACCTGTACAAGAATCTGGGCTTTGTCATTTCGGGAATCCGAAAGGATTTTTATGAAATGCCCCGGGAGGACGGCTATGTCATGGCCTTGAGCCAATAATTCCCACTATACCTGCTTTGGCGCCATTGCTTATAATAAAGACAGGCAAAGTTGCCAACATCACGAAAAAGCAGGAGGAAATCAGTATGGAAAAAAGAATCATCTGTAATGGCTGTGGAAAAGAGATTAAACTTGTAAACGGAATTGCCGTACAGGATTACCTTTCCATAAAGAAGGAATGGGGGTATTTTTCCGGCAAGGACGGGAAGCTGCAGGAGCTGGTCCTGTGCGAAGCATGCTGGGATGAGCTTTTAAGCCGCCTCAAGATACCAGCTTTGACCACGGAGGTTACAGAGCTTATGTAAAAGGTTCCCAGGGCTGTGGATTCAGCTTTGGGAATGAAAGAAAGGAAACCCTATGTTGGATGTTTGTTTGCTGGGCACGGGCGGAATGATGCCTTTGCCACGTCGTTTTCTGACCTCCCTCATGACACGGTACAATGGCAGCAGTCTGATGATTGACTGCGGGGAGGGAACCCAGATAGCGGTGAAAGAAAAGGGCTGGAGCTTTAAGCCCATAGATATCATGTGCTTTACCCATTATCACGCGGATCATATCAGCGGCCTTCCGGGGATTCTGCTTACCATGGGCAATGCGGAGCGCACGGAGCCGCTGGTGATGATAGGGCCCAAAGGACTGGAGCGGGTGGTGAATGCTCTTCGAACCATTGCGCCGGAGCTGCCCTTTCCCATTACTTTTGTGGAGCTGGAGGAA
>CAPNGW010000395.1:0-1394 GCA_948665105.1 uncultured Lachnospiraceae bacterium | reverse complement strand
CGGGACAATTTCAGGTGGAGCGGGCAAAGGCCATGGGCCTTCCGGTGCAGTGCTGGAACCGTTTGCAGAAGGGGGAAACCCTGGAGGTGGAAGGGAAGCTCTACACCCCGGACATGGTGATGGGGCCAAAACGAAAGGGGATTAAGGTGACATACTGCACAGACACCCGTCCCGTGAAAGCCATTGCGGCACACGCTGCTGGCTCGGATTTATTTGTCTGTGAGGGCATGTATGCGGAGAAAGAAAAAGAGGCCAAAGCCAGACAGTACAAGCATATGACCTTTTTCGAGGCGGCCGGTCTGGCCAGAGAGGCGGAGGTGTCAAGGCTCTGGCTGACTCATTTTTCCCCATCGCTGATACGGGGGGAGGACTATATGCCTGGAGTGAGGGAGATTTTTCCAAAGGCCTGTCTGGGCAAAGACGGCAAAACTCTGAAACTGGATTTTGAAGAAGATACGTAAGAAAATTCAAAGGGGAGGTCCTTATGAAAAAGTTACGAAGCATCATTGCAATCGTTGTTTGTGTTGGTCTGTGTGTGGGTTACTATTTTTATCTGTCCCACCGGAACGACTCTAAAGATAAAGAGCCCACAGAGGTTGAGCAGCTGGTGAATAAGGATTTGGAGCATTCTTATCCCTCCACGGCCCGGGAAGTCATTCGCTTGTATAACCGAATGCTGCTGGCGCTGTATGGCGGAGAAATCTCTCAGAAGGAGATGGAGGGACTGGGACGACAGGCCAGAAAGCTTTTTGATGAAGAGCTGCTTTTGCAGAATCCTGAGGATTCATATTTGCTGAGCCTGGCTGGTGAGCTGAATGAATATAACGAGGCAGACAAAAAAATTATCAGTGTGACTGTCTCCACCAGCAACGAGGTGGAATATCGGGAGGTTCAGGGGCGGGAGTGCGCCTATGTGGAGGCTTCCTATTATGTCAAAGGCGACAAAGATTCGGAGAGGTCCATCCAGACGTATATTCTCAGGAAAGATACGGAGGGAAACTGGAGGATACTGGGAGTTTACCAGCCCTAGAGGATTTGAGAAATGGAAAAAAAAGATATTGTGATACTTGCAATTGAGAGCTCCTGTGACGAGACGGCCGCTGCCGTTGTGCAAAACGGCAGGAGAGTACTGTCCAATGTGATATTTTCCCAGATTGAACTCCACAAGATATACGGAGGCGTGGTCCCTGAGATTGCCTCCAGAAAGCATATGGAGAAAATCAATCAGGTCATAGAGGAAGCCTTGAAGGAGGCAGGTATGAGCCTTTCGGATATGGATGCCATAGCAGTCACCTACGGCCCAGGGCTGGTGGGGGCGCTTCTGGTGGGGGTGGCGGAGGCCAAGGCCATCAGCTATGCGGCAGGCAAGCCTCTCATTGGCATACATCATATAG
>CAPNGW010000394.1:2212-2441 GCA_948665105.1 uncultured Lachnospiraceae bacterium | reverse complement strand
CGCCCTCACGGGCATCTCCGTGGGCATTCATCCCAACAGCTTTCTCATGGCCGCCATGTGCGGATGCGTACTGCTCTTCTTTCTCCTGGCAAAAAAAATAAAATGGTCTTCACTGCTGCTCTATACGGGCCTCACAGGACTCATTGCCGGAATTTTTGTGGCGTTGAGCTTTTCCTTCACCTCCACCTTTCTGCCCGACTACTTCCGGCAGGGAGCAGACGAATACCAG
>CAPNGW010000394.1:0-2136 GCA_948665105.1 uncultured Lachnospiraceae bacterium | reverse complement strand
TTACCTACTATCTGCCCGACCTTCGGCTGGAATTCGCGCTCTTCGCCGCGGCTTTCAGCTTTCTCCTGCTGGCTCTTTTGGTGCTGGGGAAAAGCAGTGAGGAGCCTGTGAGCCTGTGGCGCCGCCAGACAGGAATTCTTATCACCGCCCTTTTTGGCCTCACCGCCGGGATGTTGATAATCGGAAGATTCAACCAGACCTCTGTCCTGTTTTACGTGCTGCTGGGGTGGCTGTTTGTGGTTCTGTTTCTGAAGCTTTTTGAAGGGCGAGTCCCCCTGCTTGCCATGGCCTTAATCTCTGCCTTTCTTCTGTGGAACGGGTATAAGGAAATCTCTCCCTGGCTTACCGGACCCACCTATAAGGACTTTTTGGCTCAGCTGTCCTTGTATGTTCCCGCTGATTCCGTAACCCTTAGCAACCTGAATACCGCCTTCTATTTTGACCCCGGCATGTTCAGAGACTACCGGAACCTTCCGTATCTTAACGGGGAGGAGGCCCTTGCCGCTTATATAGAAGACAACAAAATCCAGTACATCCTATACACCGACGAACTGGATTATATCTACGAAAACCGTCCCACTTACAATGTCATTTACGGGAATTCCACTTTTATCAAGGACTTAAAATCCTACCTAAAGACCAACTGCACCCTGGTGGGCTCCTTCGAGAACGCCAGATATGCTTCCCGGATTTTGCCCATTTTAGGCAACCCGGATTATGGAACCGTTACGATATACCGGGTGCTTCCTTAAGCCCCGTCACCCTTCCCGGGGTCAGCGCACCAGCGTCAGCGTAAATACGCCTCCAGCTGCCCCCTTAAATCTGACGGAAATCCTTCTCTCCCCTTCCGAAACAGCGCCTTCAACCCCCGGGTCCCTTTACCCATAACGGCAATCACCGTTCCAAGCTCCAGGGCCTCCTCAATGTCATGGGTCACCATCACGGCAGTGCATCCGGTCTTTGCTGCCATCTCCTTTACCCGCTGTCCCGATTCCTTCTTAGTCACATAATCCAGGCTGGAAAAGGGCTCGTCCAAAAGCATCATCTCAGGCTCTAAGCATAGCGCCCTTGCCAGGGCCCCTCGCTGTTTCATTCCGCCGGAAAGCTGATGGGGATAGCTGTCTGCAAAGTCGGAAAGCTCCGCCAGTTTCAGATACTTACGCATCCGCTCCTCCAGCATCGCCTTTTCCTCTTCCCGGGTTTTCCTCTCTTCCTCGGCGCTCCTTCCCACCTTAGCGCGCTTCATGGCATAAATCAGATTTTCCCTTAACGTATACCAGGGGAACAGCTGGTCGAAGCTTTGAAAAACCATCATCTGGTGAGGCGATGGCTTCGTCACCTCCTGTCCATCCAAAAGAATCTGTCCCCTGTCTGGCTTCTCAAAGCCGCCCAGCAGTCTCAGCAGGGTGGTTTTGCCACAGCCGCTGCGTCCCAGAAGCATGTAAAATTCTCTCTCCTCCACCGTAAAGCTCACGTCCTGAAGCACCGGCAGTGTCCCACCTGCCACGGGATACCCTTTATATAACTGTTTCACTTCCAGCACTGCCAACTCTCCTTTCGCCTGACTTCTTCTCTTCTATCCGGCACCCACAAGCTCCAAACATAACCCATGCCCGGCTTACTGCTTCATGCCCCATTTCTCCAGGGTCCGCCGTTCCCACACCGCAAACACCACGTCCTCCACCAGAATTCCCACAAAAATCACCAGAATAATTCCCGCGAACAATCCCGCCGTATTCATAAAGGTCCGCTGGGTGAGAATATACCAGCCGATACCCCCGTGCTCTCCCACCGCTCCAAACACCATCTCCGCGCTGATAAAGGCCCGCCATCCTCTGGCCCAGCCAATTTTCAGGCCTGAAATCAGATAGGACAAAGACGCCTTTATACGGATTTCCAGGGTAATGCGAACCCCTGACATTCCCAGATTTTTCCCCGCCTCCTCATAGATGGAGGGCATGGAGCCAAATCCACTTAAGAGGTTCACCAGTATGGGCCACAGGGCCGAATGAATTACAATGGCCAGCACTGCACCGATTCCCGTTCCAAACCACATGATAATCAAAGGCAAAAGCGCCAGTCCCGGCAAAGGATGGGCCAGGGCCGTCACCGTGTCGATAAAGCTGGCCGCCAGCG
>CAPNGW010000393.1 GCA_948665105.1 uncultured Lachnospiraceae bacterium | reverse complement strand
TCTCATCCCAGAATTCCGGCCTGGTCAAATCGATGCCGGCAATTCCAGCCACCTCCTCCACGTCGCTGGTGGCCGTGGCCTTCAAAAGCGCCCGGTATTTAGGCAAAAATGCCTCTCCCTCTTCCCGGTATCTGGCATAAAGCCCTCTGGCAAACAGACCGCCAAAGGCATAGGGGAAGTTGTAAAAGCTCAGGCCCGAGGAATAGTAATGGCCCTTGCACACCCACATGTAGGGATGCAGGAAGTTTTCATCCAGTCCGTCACCGTATGCCTCCTTCTGGGCCTTTAGCATCAGCTCCTGTAAGCGGGGCGGGAACAGGAACGAATTTTCCCTCTCCTCGAACACCGCCGTCTCAAACAAGTAGCGGGAATAAATATAGCAGATAATCTGGGTCGTATCCTGTAATTGGTTTTCCAGAAGAGCCATTCGGGCCTCGCCCTTAGCCTCAGCAATGGCGGCATTCATAATTACCAGCTCGTTAAAGGTGGAGGCCGTCTCCGCCACCGGCATGGAATACTCCGTATTCAGCGGGCGATTTCCTTCCATGTTCCGGTTGTGGAACGCATGGCCCAGCTCATGTGCCAGCGTCACCACATCTCCCAGCGCACCGTCAAAATTAGTCAAAATCCAGCTGCGCTTCATGGCCGGAACACCGGCACAGAAAGCACCGCCTGACTTTCCCTTGCGGGGGTAAAAGTCAATCCATGCATTGTCAAAGGCTTCCTCTACCATGTCGGCCAAATCCGGTGCAAAGGGACCAAAATGGGACAGCAGGTATTCTTTGGCCTCCTCCGTGGTAAACTGGCGGTCATCCTCTCCCATGGGTGCGAACAGCTCATACCAGGGAAGACCATTTTCATAACCCATACTGCGTGCCTTGGCCCGCAGGTATTCATGGAATTTGGGCAGGTAGCGCCGCATGGCTGCCAGCATAGCCTCCAGTGTCTCCCGGGACATGTGGGACTGGGCCAGGGTCATATCGGGGAGTCATATCCCCGCAGCTTGCAGATTGTATTGACCTGGCTCTTGATATTATTAAGAGCAAAGGCCACGGAATCCGCAATCTTGGGGTAGGCAGCCAGCTCGGCCTCATAGGCCTCCTTTCGCACCTTTCCATCCTTACTGTAAGCCATATTGCGGATGGCAGACAAGTTTGTCTTTTCTCCCCTAAAGTCCACCTCCACGCCGCTGGTCAGGTAGGTCTGCAGATTTCCCCAGGCCCAGCCGGCCGATACATTCAGACGGGCAATAACATCCTCCACGTCCCCGCTGAGCAAATGCTCCGCATCCTTTTTGCGCTGCAAAAGCAGATATTCATATTCCTTCAAAAAGGCGTTGTTGTCTATGAGCTCCTTAAGGTTTGAAAGAGACGCAATCCACTTTTTCACCAGGGCCATATCCTTTTCCATGGCACTGGTCTGCATGGTCGCCTGCTCGTCCGCCGTATTGACCTCGCTTTTTAACGCCAGAAACATACCCAGGCGCTGGGTAAACAGGCCTATCTCTTCCTCCGCCTTTAAAATCCCTACCAGCTCCTCCTCTGCCTCTCCCTGCCCCAGGGAGGCAGCCGCTTCCTGAAACTGCCTGATCTTTTCCGGCAACGCCTCCATGTCCCGGGTAAACTCCGGGTCGTCATAGTCTTTATAGAGAGCGTCCAAACACCATTCCTGATTCATCTTCCATCCTCCTTGATATATTTACATTTATCATAGCATAGCACATCTCACCCATTTCAGCAACAGCCATACGCATTCCGGTGACTGTAAGTGTCCATGCAAGCTTCCCAGGCTGGGCTTCCTGTAAAAGCCTTCCGTCTATTCCGAACTGAAATGTAAACAGGCAGAGCTGCCCGGAATGAGCAGCTCTGCCCTACATTGCCGAAAGGGAGCGTTTGCTCCCGGCGGCTAAAATCTTTCTGATATTCCATTTTATATTTCGTACCAGATTATCTCATTTGCCTTAAGTGACAGACTTTCGCCTGTTCCATCTCCCTTGTAGACAATGGTGTGCTGTGGTTCATAGGTATTGTTTACCACACAATATTTTCCGTTCTCCGGGTAAGCGTGAACCTCCACATTATAATTGTCGGCGAACCATCTTCTGAGATTGGCCTCATCTCCACAGCTCCAGAGAATGGCCCTGTACAAAAGGCGGCTGTTCTCGAAGCTGTAGGGGAGGCCGCTGATATAGACCGCACGCCCCCTGCCAAACTCATTGACTGCCAGTTGAACCTCCTTGTCCCTCTCATACAGGACGGTGGTTCCCTCCAGGGCATAGATATTTTTCCTGCCCTCCCCGAAATCCGGAGCTCCTGTTACATCCTGGTTAATAAAATGCTCATGGCACTCCCAATTATACTTGTCATATCCCAGAGTAAAGCCCCGCTCCTCCTCCACGCCAAACACATTGGCAAGCTGGAAGAAGCGTCCATTGGCCTGGTGGGCCGTGGGCTCTCCCAC
>CAPNGW010000392.1 GCA_948665105.1 uncultured Lachnospiraceae bacterium | reverse complement strand
GGCTTCAGTGCGTCCTTTAAAAGAGCCGCCATGGCCCCGGTAGCCTGAAGGTCACCGGCAGTCACCGGATTTCCTTCAAAGGTGTATGCCACAATCATACGGCCCAGCCGGCGCTTCAAATCCTCCATATCGTCAGCAAGGCACAGCACCGCCATAATCTCGGAGGCCACCGTAATAACAAAATGGTCCTCCCGCACCATGCCGTCCATCTTGCTTCCCAGACCTACCACAATGTTGCGAAGCACCCGGTCATTCATGTCCAGACACCGCTTCCACACTACCTGCCGGGGATCGATGCCCAGAGAATTGCCCTGTTGGATATGGTTATCCAAAAGGGCTGCCAGCAGATTGTTGGCGGAGGTAATGGCGTGAAAATCCCCAGTGAAATGAAGGTTTAAGTCCTCCATGGGAACCACCTGTGCATATCCCCCTCCGGCTGCGCCGCCCTTGATGCCAAAGCAAGGGCCAAGGGAGGGCTCCCGAAGGGCCAGAACAGCTTTCTTACCCATTTGACCAAAAGCCTGCGCCAGACCGATACTTGTGGTGGTCTTTCCCTCCCCTGCCGGAGTTGGGTTGATGGCCGTTACAAGAATCAGCTTACCATTCTTGTTGTCCTTTACCTTCTCTGCCAATTCGTCGGACAGCTTGGCCTTATATTTCCCATAAAGCTCCAAGTCCTCCTCCGCAATGCCAAGCTGCGCAGCTACCCTGCCGATGTGTAAAAGCTCTGCTTCCTGTGCAATCTCAATATCCGTTTTCATCTGCTCTTTCCTCCTGCCGCAATGTTCTTCCTAAACATACTCGTCAATATATTCTTTAAATTGTTCCATAGACATGAGAATCTTCCGGGGCTTGGTACCCTCCTCAGGACCCACCACGCCAGCCTCCTCCAGCTGGTCCATAATCCGGGCCGCACGGTTAAAGCCGATTTTGAACCACCGCTGCAGCATGCCAATGGAGCCCTTGTCCTTGTCGATGACGAATCGTCCGGCATCCGCAAAATAGGGATCCCTCTCATCGCCGCCTCCGGCTCCTGCATTTTGGGCCTGTGCGGATACGGTGTTCATCTTCTCCTCTATATCCGAATTATATACGACGGTACTTTGCTTTTTCAGGAAGTCCACCACATCCTCCACCTCCTGGTCCGACACAAAAGGCCCCTGGACTCTCAAAGGCTTCTGATAACCCTGGGGATAAAACAGCATGTCACCGTTGCCCAGAAGCTTCTCCGCTCCGTTCATGTCGAGAATGGTTCTGGAATCTACCCCGGAGGATACGGAAAAGGCAATCCGTGAAGGCATATTCGCCTTAATCAGACCTGTGATGACATCCACAGAAGGGCGCTGGGTGGCGATAATCAAGTGGATTCCCGCAGCTCTGGCCAGCTGGGCCAGACGGCAAATCGCATCCTCCACATCACCGGGAGCAACCATCATAAGGTCTGCCAGCTCGTCCACCACAATGACAATCTGAGGCATCTTTTGAGGCTTTGTCTCATCCTCAATATCTGCGATTTCTTCCACCTTCTTATTATATCCCTTTAAATCCCGGACCTGATATTCCGCGAATTTCTGATAACGCTCAGTCATTTCCGCCACAGCCCAGTGAAGGGCGCCCGCCGCCTTTTTCGGGTCAGTGACCACCGGAATAAACAGATGGGGAATCCCGTTATAGACACTTAATTCCACCACCTTGGGGTCTATGAGGATGAGCTTTACATCCTCAGGATTGGCTTTGTAGAGAATACTCATAATAATAGTGTTAATACACACGGATTTACCGGAACCGGTGGCGCCTGCAATGAGCAGGTGGGGCATCTTTGCAATATCAGCCACCACCACCTGGCCGGCAATGTCCTTGCCTGCCGTAAAGCAGATACTGGAGCTGTGTTTCTGAAATTCCTGGGATTCAATCATTTCCCGGAACCGGACCATTACATTCTCCTTGTTGGGAACCTCGATTCCCACCGCTGCCTTGCCGGGGATGGGCGCTTCAATCCGAATGTCGGGTGCGGCCAGATTCAGCTTAATATCATCGGCCAGATTCACAATCCGGCTGACCTTTACCCCCTGCTCCGGCTGCATCTCATACCGGGTGACAGAAGGTCCACAGCTCACATCTGTTATGGTCACATTGACACCAAAGCTCTCCAGTGTCTGCTGGAGCTTCATGGCTGTCTCCTGAAGATGCTTCTGACTATCCCCCTGGGTATTACTGCCCTGCTTCAACAGAGACACAGGTGGTAATACATATTCCTTGGACACAGGCTCCGCCTGTTTATGTATCTCCTGTTCAATGGAGTCTACATCATCTGTAATCTGTACTTCGGTCTGTCTGGGCTTTCTCTGCACACGCTCCACCACAACGGGCTGGGGCTGAGCTTCCGGCTCTGTTATCACCGTATCTGTCAAGGGCTCTCTGGAAGAAGTTTTGGCCTCAAAACCAGTGTCCGGCTTTGGAG
>CAPNGW010000391.1 GCA_948665105.1 uncultured Lachnospiraceae bacterium | reverse complement strand
GTGAAGGGCCGCCCGTTCCGGGCATCCGGCCTTGTCAAGCTGCTTAAGCAGTGCTTCACTGTCCACCCGAATCCCCATGGAGGACAGCTCCAGGGCAATGTCCAGAACTGGATAATACACAACGATATCGGCATTCAGGGCCCAGTCGTCATAGTCCGGAGCGCGCCCGTCGTGACGCTCACCGTTTTTAAGCTTGTCGCCGATTTTAAGAATGCATACGGCGCCCTTGTCTTTGCTTATGTAATATTCCCGTTCCTTGGGAGTGCTGTCCGGATACATGTCGCACAGCTCCTGGGTGGTGATAAAGAAAATGTCGTGGGGAAGAATTTCTTCAATGTAATCGTATTGAATCGCCATGTATTTCTCTGTCTTGCGAAGGACCTTGTAGACAATTTTTACAATGTCCTGTAACGTCTCCATGGTCCGGTCTTCTCTGGCAATAATCTTCTCCCAATCCCACTGGTCCACGAAAATGGAGTGGATATTATCGGTATCCTCATCCCGGCGGATGGCGTTCATGTCGGTGTAGAGGCCTTCGCCCAGGGTAAAGCCATACTTCTTTAAGGCATAGCGCTTCCATTTCGCAAGGGAATGAACAATCTCCGCCCGCTTGTCATCCTGCTCCTTGATGCCAAAGGTGACGGGGCGTTCAATGCCGTTTAGGTTGTCGTTAAGGCCGGAGGCCGGGTCCACGAACAGGGGGGCGGATACACGCTGGAGATTCAGGCGTTCCGACAGCAGATTCTGAAAAAAATCTTTTACAATCTTAATGGCTACCTGGGTGTCGTGAAGGTCCAGCTGGGAGTGATAGTCTTTGGGGATGATTGTAGATGCCATATTTAAGTCCTTTCCTTATTGGGGTGTTCTTTTCATATATGATTATACCCTTGTGATTGTGCTTTTTCAATAAGTATGATAACATTTTACCATAAAAATCAAAGGCAACGCCGTATCTTATACAAGAGGGGGAACCGTTGGAAGAAATCACATTCGAAGCCTGTATCCGTCAGATACAGAAAGGTGAGAAAGAAGGACTGAAGCAGATTTACCAGGCATATGTGGGCCTCATCTACTCGGTGGTCTACGATATGACCGGGCAGAGGGAGGACGCCCAGGACATTACCATGGATGTTTTTATCCGGCTGTGGGAGCGGGCGGATACCTACCGATTTGGAGGGAAGCATAAGGCCTGGCTGATTACCATTGCCCGGAATATGACCATCGACTTTTTAAGAAAGCATAAACGTGAACTGCCGGTGGAGGAGGTGCCGGAGGGTGAAGGTGAGGATATGTCTCTTGAGGTTGTGGGAAACTTAAGTTTCCGGGAAGCCATGGAGCAGTTAAAGCCGGGGGAGCGCGAAGTGATGGACTTAAAAATTCTGGGAGGCTTTACCTTCCAGGAGATTTCCAAGGTGTTAAAGAAGCCCATGGGAACCGTGACCTGGCTGTACCGACAGGGATTAAACCGGCTGAGGCGGTATCATGGCGGACAGGAAAATAAGGATAAAGCAAAGACAGCTAAGGGCTGTCAGAATCCAGAAGAGGAGGTGCAGGAATGAAGGATTGGCAAGAGAATGAATTTTCTGAAAATTACTTGACGTCGAACTATAGAAATATAAAAATGACAGATGTTCCGCCTATGTGGGAAGAGATTGAAAGAAATCTTGCTCCCCGGAAGCCCAGGAAGGTGATTCCCCTTCGACGGCTTGCCTCCCTGGCGGCAGTGGTTTTGGTGGTTCTGATTCTGGTTCCTGTACTGTATGTACTGCAGCAGGGACAGGGAAAGAAGATGAGCCAGAGTGATGGCGGCCTTAACAGTGAGGCTCAGATGGAGGACGTGGATAAGATGGAATCCGACGGAAATGAGGAAGAGCTATACATTGAGGTCTCAAAGGACTCTGATGAAGCTTCAGGTGCGGTAAAGGATCAGGGCGCCCAAAGCAGTGGAGCGTCAGACATTCTGGAGACGGAGACGGAGGAAATTACGGGGAAGGAGGCCGGGAGCATTTTACAATTACAGGTTCAGATTCAGGAGGCCCGGACAGAGGAAGGACAGCTTCTGATTATTGCCAAAGTTTTAGGAGCTTCGGAGGTTGGCTGGCCTAAGGGGGAGACCGTCACTCTGACCTGTGATGAGGGTAAGTACGACCTGACAGATTTTCAAGGAACCATGTCCTTAGAGGTTATCATGGAGAAGGAAGAAAATATTTTTAAAATATTGGAAATTTTACCATAAATCAGGCAGACATCCTGCGTATCCTTTATAGAAAAGCAGAAGGAGGGATTTGCTATGAAGAAGAGAGTACGAATGATGTCTGTGATGATGGCCGTCCTGCTGGTGGCGTCCGGGATTGGCGGCTGTGGAATCGATGGGAAAAGTACGGCGAAGGAGGACGGCATATCGTCCGAAACCAGCGTGGGAGACGGCGGGCTTTATAAGGCCGAGAGGGAAGAGGTGGCGGGAGGGATGGA
>CAPNGW010000390.1 GCA_948665105.1 uncultured Lachnospiraceae bacterium | reverse complement strand
CAGCCAGGCCACCGGCAGCAGCACAACCAGCTGACGTATCATGGACATCACAAGGCTGTACATGCTGTCGCCCACCGCCTGAAACAGAGAGCTGGCCGTGATGTTAAAGCCTGCAAACAGAAAGCAGGTACAGAGAATCCGCAGGGCAGGAATGCCGATGGCAAGCATATTCTCGGAGGCATCAAACATCATAAGCAACTGGCCTGGTATGATTTGAGCCAGCAATAGTCCAATCACCATCATGCCCGTGGCATACATCATACTGTATTTTGTGGTCTTCACCATGCGTTCCCGGTTCCCGGCTCCGTAATTGTAGGCCACAATGGGAATCATTCCGTTGCTCAAGCCGAAAATAGGCATGAAAATAATACTCTGGAGCCGGAAGTATACACCAAACACCGCCGAGGCCGTTGTGGTGAATCCCATGAGAATTTTATTCATCAGAAATACCATCACCGAGCCGATGGACTGCATGAGAATGGCCGGGACGCCGATGCGGAAAATTTCCTTTACAATGGGGCCGTCAAAGGTCATCTCCTTTATATGAAGATGGATTTCTCTATTGGCCTTCACATTAAATAAAAGCCCCAGCAGGGAGCCCACCGTCTGTCCGATTATCGTCGCCACCGCCGCTCCGGCAATCCCCATGGCCGGAAATCCCAAATACCCGAAAATGAGAATGGGGTCCAGAACAATGTTGATAATAGCTCCGGTTCCCTGCATAATCATACTGTAGAAGGTACGCCCCGTGGACTGCAAAAGCTTCTCAAAGCAAATCTGGAAAAATAAGCCGAAGCTCATGGTACATACAATGCTCATGTACGTTGTGCCGAAAGCTGCAATCTCCGTATCCTGGGTCTGGATGGCAAAAAACCACCGGGAGCAGAACAAGCCCACCACCAGAAAGACCAGGTAGGACAGCCCGGCCAGCAGCACCGATACATTGGCGGTCTTGTCCGCCTCTTTTGTCCGTTTCTCTCCCAAGCGTTTGGATAAAACCGCATTGACACCCACGCCGATACCGGTGGAGACGGCAATCATCACCGACTGAACCGGGAAGGCAAGGGACACCGCCGTCAGTGCATTCTCGTTGATTTGTGCCACATAGATACTGTCCACCACATTGTAGAAGGCTTGTATCAGCATAGAGATAATCATTGGGACAGACATGGTAAGCAATAATTTATTCACAGGCATGACGCCCATTTTGTTTTCCTGCATTTTCATTCCTCTTTCTTCTTTTTTGCTTCTTCCGTAAAAGCATTCTCTGATTTCACACCAAACATGTACTATTTTACCCACCTACAGCATTTTCGTCAATGAGGAAATTTTTATATTGACAAATTAATGATTCTGTGATTATATTAACATATGAACAGTTATTCATATATTGGATGAGGAGGAATTCTTTATGAGTCATGAGCATCATAACCATACACACTGTGACTGCACACACCAGCACGAGCATGAGCATTGCGACTGCGCACATCAGCACGAGCATCAGCATGAACATTGCAACTGTACACACCAGCATGAACATCAAGAGGAAGCTGTCTCCCTTGCTGTCTGCGCCACCTGCGGCAATCCCATGGATTCCTGTACCTGTGGCCTTAAGGACGGTAATAAGAAGAAAACCTACATTCTGGAGAACTTAGAATGCGCCAACTGTGCCGCCAAAATGGAGAGAAAAATTTCCGAATTGTCCGGCATCACCAGCGCCACCATCACCTTCGCCACAAAGCAGCTTCGGATTACCGCCCCAGACCCGGAGCAATATCTTGACCGGATACGGGCCATCTGCACCTCCATTGAGCCGGAGGTACAGGTAAAGGAGATAAGGGAAGCAAAGGCCGAAGCCGATGTCCGCTCCGGCATTCACAGGAAGGAGCAGAGGCGGGACCTGGCCGTTATTGTGGTGGGGGCAGTCCTCTTTATCGCCGGAATGATTTCCCAACACATTTCCGGTGTGGCGGCAGCTATCCCTGCAGCAATACAGATTCTGGCCTACCTGGTGCTTGGGGCCGAGATACTTCTCACTGCCGGGAAAAATATTTTAAAAGGCAGGGTTTTTGATGAAAATTTCCTGATGAGTATCGCCACCATAGGGGCCGTAGTTATCGGCCAGTTCGAGGAGGCCGTGGGTGTAATGCTCTTCTACCGGGTGGGTGAATTTTTTGAGCACATTGCCGTGGAGCGGAGCCGCAGCCAGATTATGAGCGCTGTGGATATGCGCCCCGAAGTGGTAAATCTGGTGCAGGAGAGTGATGTTTGCACCATTCCGGCAGAGGAGGCCAAAATCGGAGATATTCTCCTGGTGCGGCCCGGGGATAGGATTCCCTTAGACAGCATTGTGGTGGAAGGGGAGAGCCGCCTTGATACCTCCCCCATCACCGGGGAGCCTGTTCCGGTAAAGGTAGCTGTCGGCAGCCCCGTGACCTCCGGCTGCGTCAATACCTCCGGCCTCATCGTACTTTGTACGTGTTTTTTCATTAACTCTA
>CAPNGW010000389.1:238-2505 GCA_948665105.1 uncultured Lachnospiraceae bacterium | reverse complement strand
CTTCGGGTGAAGCTTGATGACACCGACAAGAGCCCCGGATGGAAATTTGCCGAGCAGGAAATGCGTGGAATCCCCATCCGAATCGAGCTGGGGCCCAAGGATATTGAGGCAGGGAAATGCGTGATTGTCCGCCGTGACACCAGGGAGAAGATGGAGGTGTCTCTTGAGGAGGCATCGGCCAAAGCGGTGGAGCTTATGGATGTGATTCAGAAGGACATGTTTGAGCGGGCCAAAGCCCACCGGGATTCCCACATCACAGACGTGAAAAGCTATGCGGTCTTTAAGGATGCCGTAGAAAATAAATCTGGATTTATCCGTGCCATGTGGTGCGGTGAGGAGGCCTGCGAGCTGAAAATCAAAGAGGACACCACGGCCACCTCCCGCTGCATGCCCTTTGAACAGGAGGAAATTTCCGACGTGTGCGTATGCTGCGGAAAGCCCGCTCACAAGCTGGTGTACTGGGGAAAAGCTTATTAAATCCTGATATAAGAAACACAAAGAATTTGCCGGCAGGAGGAGAACATGCAGTTTATCATCGAAAACCTATCAAAAAAATTTGGCAGCAAGGAGGTGCTAAAGCAGATTGATTTTTCCTTTGAAAGCGGGAAAATCTACGGTCTGCTGGGCAGAAACGGGGCTGGCAAGACCACCCTTTTCAACTGCGTCAACAGGGATTTGAAAGCGGACAGCGGCAGCTTCTACATCGCCGAAGAAGACGGGAAGCGGGAAATAATCCCGGAGGATATCGGGTATGTGCTGTCCACCCCCACCGTGCCGGAATTTCTTACCGGCCGGGAATTTTTGAAATTCTTTGTGGATATTAACCAGAAGAGTATAGAAGGCTTGCGCCCCCTGGATGAATATTTTGAAATGATGAATCTGGCCCTGGAGGACAGGGACAGACTGCTTAAGGATTATTCCCACGGTATGAAAAATAAAATGCAGATGTTAATTAACATCATTGCCAGCCCCAACGTACTCCTGCTGGATGAGCCCTTGACCTCCCTGGATGTGGTGGTGGCTGAGGAGATGAAACAGCTATTGCGGCAGCAGAAGGAAGGCCGGGTGATTATTTTCTCCACCCATATTATGGAGCTGGCTCTGGATTTGTGTGATGAAATCGTGATATTAAACCATGGGGAGCTGGAAGTGGTGGACAAGGAAAATCTGGACAATCAGGAATTTAAGGATAAGATTATCAGGGCTCTGCGGGAGGAAGAGAATGCTTCAGACATTTAAGATTTCATATGCGTTGAAGAACACATACCGGGTCAACGGAATCATTTATTCCATCAAGCAGATTCCGCTGCTTGGGCGGGTGCTGCCGGATGCCTTGTACCGCGTCTGGGCCTTCAAGATTCTGGGGAATATTCTGTCGGTCATCTGGGAGTTTGTGTCTGCTTTTTTAGGGAAATTTTTGTATGTGCTTCTGATGGTGGCCGGCATGGGAGAACTATATGACAAAGCTCCCCAGTGGCAGGTGTTTTTGCATATTTTTTTCCTTTTGACCATTGTGGGGGCCCAAATCAATACTTACCTGTTTAACCCCACCAACGACAAGTATTATGCCATTTCGCTGATGCGGATGAACGCCAGAACCTATATGCTGTCCTGGTACGGATATTCTATGCTTCGGGTAATCCTGGGATTTCTGCCCTTTACGGTGCTGTTTGGGCGGATGAAGGGAGTGCCTCTGTGGATTTGTCTGATATTGCCACTGTTCGTGGCCGGCGGAAAGCTGATGCATGTGTGGTTCTGTCTGAACCGCTATGAGCGAACAGGAAAGAGCCCGGACGAAAATAAATTGAACAAGTGGGGCTGGATGTTTGTGGTGATTGTGCTGGCGGCGGCTTACGGCCTGCCCTGGCTGGAAATTGTGATTCCCTGGCAGGCTCTTGTGGCCCTGATGATAACGGCGATTGCAGGCGGGCTCCTTTCTGTGAAAAAGGTTATAAGGTTTCGATTTTACCGGGAGCTGTGCCAGAAAATGCTGGCGGATAAACGAAGCGGCATGGACCCAAAGGTAACCAGTCAGAGAATTGTTGAGGAGGCCAGCCGGAAGAAAATCAGTACGGATGCGTCCATTACCAGCAAGAGGAAGGGCTTTGAGTACTTTAACGAGCTGTTTATCAAACGCCACCGGCGAATTCTGTGGAACTCTGCCAAGCGTGTGACCGTGGGGGCTCTGGCAGTTGTGGCAGCGGGTGCCGTGGCATGTATGGCGGACACAAGGATAGCATCGGAAATAAACCAGCGGATTATGCGGG
>CAPNGW010000389.1:0-211 GCA_948665105.1 uncultured Lachnospiraceae bacterium | reverse complement strand
TTCTATTTTTGATGTACGTTCTGAATCGTGGAACCACGTTTACACAGGCGCTGTTTATCAACTGCGACCACAGTATGCTGACGTACGGATTTTACAAGAAGCCGGGGACCATTCTAAAGCTGTTCTGGATTCGGCTTCGGGAGCTTGTCAAAATCAATCTGGCGCCGGCTGCGGTGATTGGCCTGGGGCTGTCGCTGCTGCTGTACCTTTC
>CAPNGW010000388.1 GCA_948665105.1 uncultured Lachnospiraceae bacterium | reverse complement strand
GCACACAGGCTGTTGTGGCAGTTGGTGAGCACGTAGGGCACAGGGAATTTCTCCAGGCCGGAGGCCCTGGCCGTCTGTATAATTCCCACAAAGGTAATGTCGTGGGAGGTTAATTTATCAAATTTGATTTTCAGCCTGTCCATGCTGCCGGAGGTATTGTGCCCCTGTAAAATACCGTAGGCGATGGTTGCTTTCGCCGCCTCCTCCCTGGTCACGCTTCTGCCCGTCTTTGCCTCGATGGCTTTTGCCGCATGAGGAGTGTCCTCGATTAGCTCTGTTCCGTTTATAAGATAAACGCCATTTTCATATAATTTCATGTTCTTCCTCCTGGTGTTGTGTCTACGGTTCCCGCCTGACATAAGGACATGCAGGCTTCTTGTTTTAGTATAGCACAGCAACGTGAAAAAGCAAGCCGTAAAGGCCTGCTTTTTACGCTTTTTATGATTCCAAAGACACCGCTTTTTGGGCGATGGGGAAGGTGACCGTCACCTTGAACAAATCCCCATCCAGATAGATGTCAAAGGTGCCATTCATAAGCCTGGTCAAATCCTGGGCGATGGACAGTCCCAATCCGCTGCCTTCCGTGCTTCGGGACACGTCTCCCCGGATGAAACGCTCCGTAAGCTCGCTGGCCTCAATGTTTAAAGGCTGCTCGGAGATATTTTTGATGGAGAAGGCCACCGACGAAGCAGTCACCTCCATATCCACATACACCCGGGTATTTTCCATGGCATATTTTGCCACGTTGTTGTATAGGTTCTCAATGACCCGCCAGATGCGCCGTCCGTCTGCCAGAATTATCACCGGCTCCCTGGGCAGCCGGGTCACCGCCGTTAAACCACGTGCCTCAAATTTTTCATTAAATTCTCCGGCAGTCTGATTCACAAGCTCCACGAAATTCAGGGTATCCATCTGCAATGTAATATTTCCGGAGCTTATCTTGGAGGCCTCCACCAGGTCCTCCGTCAGCTGCTTTAGCCGCTGGGATTTGGCGTCCAGCACCCCGATGTAGCCTCTGGCCCGCTCATTGTCCAAATCCTCCCGTTTCAGTAAATCCACATAGTTAATGATGGAGGTGAGGGGCGTCTTGATGTCGTGGGATACATTTGTAATCAGGTCCGCCTTCAGCCGTTCATTCTTCATACTGTCATCCACTGCGTGATACAATCCCTCACCGATGGTATTGATGGCTTCACCCATGGCCCTGTTGTTTCCCTTCAGCATCTTAGTATCTATCTCAAATTCCAAATCTCCACCGGCGATGCGCTTGATGCCATGAAGAATCACGTTGCGCTGTACCCCCTGCCGGAGAAACATCAAGGCTTCCGCTCCGCACAGGAAGAGATAGGACACCAGCACAAGGAGTACAATGAAGACGTCGTGACGCCAGTTCATGGCCACCGCTGCCATAAGCAGTGTCAGAAGGACATGCCCTGCAAACAGAACCAGAATCCGCACCGAGGGCCGCCTGTTACAAAATACCTTGTAAATACCGCTGCCTATCCAATAAAGAAGGCTTCCGGTCCACATTTCCCCCGCCTTCATCCGGCGGATAAAGCTCATATAAAATATCATAAACACAGCCACTACTATCACTGACAGCCCGCTGGTCATAATCATAAGGCTGATTAAATCACTGCCCTTAAAAAGCTTGATCAAGGCGCGGGTCAAAAAGACGACTCCGGCCCCCACCACAAAAAAGGCCGCCATGAGAATTTCCGTTTTGATTTTATCAAACCAGTTCAAATGAATCTCGCTGTCCTCGGAGTTACGTCCCGCCGCCAGACTTAAGTAGATAAAGCATAAAAAGCAGCCAAAGACACAGACAATGGACGCTGCCAGGCTGAAAATAGACCAGGGCTTTAACAGGTTATAGTCCTCCATGGCCTCATAGAAGCTGTCTTCCTGGGGGAATGCAGTGTCCACTCCGATAAACACCACGCTGTTTCGTCCATTGCTGTAAGACTCCAGCTTTTCATAGAAGGTATTCTCCATACCTCCCACATTGGTATCCAGTCGAATGTTGTGTTTATTATAGTAAAAATAGCTGCCCAGACTTTTTCCGTAAGTAAGAAGGTCTTCCCTGTCCATCCCCGCCGGCATATTGGAATAATATTGCTCCTGATTGTCCGCATATATCCAGAACTGCAGGTTGGACTTGCCCTGCTCGTATTTGTTCACCAGCCGTTTATAAGAGGATATTTCAGGTCCAATGGTCTCCAAGGCATATTCCAGGGTGCCATAGCTTTGCTGCATTTCCCGCAGGTTGATGGTCCCGTTTAAAAAAGCCTCCAGAATGGTGCTCCCTCCCACAGTCCTGTACTTCTCTTCCAGTACCCAGCCCTGTTCCTCCGTCCGAGCCTCCATAAGCCCCAAATCGTAAAGAATAGCCGAAAGCTCCGTTCCCTTAAGTTCAAACAGCCTGCCGTCGATGACCTTTTGGATAATCTCCTCCATGGGCGCTCGGTCTGCACTCTCTGCGGTAGCGACCTGCACCACAGCCTGCCCCGT
>CAPNGW010000387.1 GCA_948665105.1 uncultured Lachnospiraceae bacterium | reverse complement strand
TCCTGCCGGAGATACGTGCTTGAAGGAGGCCGCCGCCGGAAGTCCGGTGGCCTTTTTAAGCTCGCTTACCAGCTGCCAGCCGTTGAAGGCATCCAGAAAATTAATATAGCCGGGCTTTCCGTTTAACACCTTAATGGGCAATTCACCCTTCTCCATATAGATTCTGGAAGGCTTCTGATTGGGGTTACATCCGTATTTTAATTCCAGTTCCTGCATAACTTCCTCCTACTGATTCTTATTCACAATCCGGCTCTTATAGCTTCCGGTGGCAATATCAATATAGCGCACAAACAGCGACACCTTATTCTCCTGATTCAGGCTTTCCCACAACAGATTTGTGAAATCCTCCATATCATCCCCCACTTCCACAAGCTTCGGCTCTCCAAAAAAGCTGGGCAGGGGTTCTCCGTCCCCCTGATAGGTATGGATAAAATGACCCTCACCCGTCGCCGGATTCTCATAAGCAAAGGTGTAGCGGTTACAGCCCTTGGGATTTCCATTACTGCTCTTTAAAATAGACATGGCATAATTGTAGGTGCCATTCTCCACATGGAGAATTCCGGAAATCCGGGGTGTATAGTTGGGTGCATCCGGCTCAAATTCCCGGGTTCTTAAGGCCTGCTCAAAGGTCTGCTGACGATCCATCAGTTCGTAGATGGTATCCGTCTGGTCCCCGTTGGTGACAATGGTTTTGTTCCCCAGCACCCGCACCGGTGCATAGATAATCAGGCTGGGGTCCCTTAATTTGGAGGGGTCAAAGGCCTGTGTGCGAATCCCCGCTCCCTCCTCCACGAAAATCCGGTTCCGGCTGTTCTCACTTCTGCCCATGATGAAATATGCCGTCACCGCATACCTCCCATCAGGTGATTTTCCTATTATAATGCCTCTTCCTGGATATGAATTTCCCTTAAGCTCCTGCTCCAATGACAACCGTTTCATGTCTCGCCCTCCTTCTTATTTAATAAAAATTATAGCACACCATATTATATAAGTCTCATTAAATTATTTGCACTACATCATTAAATCTTCTAATAAAAAGAGATTTTTCACACAAGTTGTACTCGGTGAAAAATCTCTTCTATCTCTTCTATCTGCTATCCAGATGTGCTTTCCGCTTTTCCATCAAATCGTCAATGGCCTGAACCAAAAGTCCAATCTCCGGCTTCGTCAACTGCACGTCCGCGCCCAGGGCCTCACCCTTTCTGCGCATCTCCTCATTGACCAGAGAGGAGAAAATAACCACAGGAAGATGCTTCAAATCCTCGTCGCTCTTAATCAGCTTCGTCAGACGATGCCCATCCATCTCCGGCATCTCAATATCGGTAATCACACAGTGCACTTTGTCATCCAGCACGTTCTGTTCCTGGAATTCTGTAATGTGGTCCCAGGCCTCCTGCCCGTTGCTGCAAACAATCTGATGGGTATAGCCAGCCTCCTTCAGACAGTTGGTAATCAGCTTGCTTAAGAGCGGTGAATCCTCTGCAATGATAATGGGGGTCTCCTCCCGCACTGTATTGGAGGCAAGTCCCTCCACGTCGGAAACCTTAAGGCCAGTCTCCGGGCTGATATCTGTGACAATCTTCTCAAAGTCCAGAATCACCACCAGACGTCCCTCCAGCTTGATAACGCCGGTGGAAATGCCGTAATTCTCCGCATTGATGGTGGAGTCCGGCTTGATGATGTCCGCCCAGGATACCCGATGAATACCGCAAACCTCGTCCACATGGAAGGCAATATTCAGCTTGTTAAAATTCGTAATGATAAACAGTCCCTGTATCTCCATGGCCGGCAATCCCAGGCAATGACGCAAATCAATAACTGTCATCATTGTGTCCCGGGGCATGAAAATCCCTTCCACACTGGGGTGGGAATTGGGCACGGGGGTGATGGGCATGTAAGATAAAATCTCACGAATTTTTGCTACATTGATGCCATAATAATAATCCCCCAGTTTAAACTCCAGCACCTCCAGCTCATTGGTACCGTTCTCAAGCAAAATATTTGTATCCATCTTGTATTCTCCTCTCCCTCCAGGTTTATGCTATGCTTATTGCAGAGTTACCCGGTAATTTGTCCCATCTATTGTAAATTCCAGAGCCAGCGCCAAAATACTCTCCACCGCCTGGACTGGTATCTCAAATATCAATACTGTCTCCACGGTTCCTGCAGCTTCCAGGGTATCCATATATGACATGAAATCATTGGGCAGAATTGTAGTCATCGCCCCCGCCATTGGCTCCTGATTCACCAGCAGTCTGCACTGGGTAATCCGGTTGAACAGATTCGCCTCCACCGGCTCTGCCGATGTGTTACTCAATCCGATATTCACCACCAGACACGTATTGCCTTCGGTGGCATTGAGGGCAAAGTAATCGCCTGATTTATAATTGCTCTGTGTTTGATATCCGCGGTACTCTGCTGTCACACCGGGAAGATTCACAATTTCTGTCAGCGTAGCCTCCACCGTCGCAGGTCCTTCCTCCGGCCCGGTCTCACCCGAAGCTTCCGGCTCTG
>CAPNGW010000386.1 GCA_948665105.1 uncultured Lachnospiraceae bacterium | reverse complement strand
GCCTTCCCCCTCATTTCCGGTTTCATCCATGGATATCTCTGTTCCATCCATCCGCGGCCCATGTGCCAGGGCCGGAAGTCTCCCTGCCAGCAGCGTCAAAAGCAGTGCCATCGCCAGAACACGGGTTACCGTCTGCCGCCCCCTCCTATGACTGTTACTTTTAAAGTTTCTTTTTTTCTCTGGATTTTCCCCAATAAATCTCATCCTGCATCTCCTTTTCTTTTTGCAAATCATATCACTTCATCTGTGTGAATCAGCATAATATCCTCAAGAATCACCACCTCCCGCCTTAAGCATTCCGTCTCTGCTTCTGCCTGCATCCGAAGCTTCCTGCAATCCGGGTTAACGTTCTCCTCACGCATTTTCGCTATGGACTTTCGCGCCGTCCTGCCGGACAAATCTCCCACAATCACAGGCACCTGGAATTTCACCCACAAAAACACAGAGCATATAAAAAATACTGCCGCCCACACAAACAAAACCAGGGCGGCCTGCTCTAACCTGTCCGCCATTCTCATCCTCCTTCCTTTAATGCCCCATTGGCCCATGTCCGATTAAGGGCCTCCCGGTATGCCTCATAATTATCCATAATCTCCTGCCTCAGCCTCTTTGACTGCTCCTTTTGCACAGACAGCCCGGAGGCTTCCCGGTACACCTGTTCCAGAAGTTCCTGAACCCGTGCCATATCCACCCCCACAGACTGCATGCCCAGCCGCTGGTCGTACAACAGTAAAAATACGCCATTGTACAGCGCCAGACAATCATATGCCCCCGCCCCCTTCATCTCTTTAAGGGTCTCCTCCACAGAAGAAAAAAGCCCTTCATAGTCCTCTCTGGATGCTTCCTCCACGGTTACCGACTCCAGAATATACCGCTTGTAAAAGGAGCAAATTTGATAGTAACAGTCCGACAGCTTTTTCCCGGAATATGCTTCCGACAGCTCCTGGTTCTCATAATTTATTGCAAAGAACGGATACGCCTTCTGGACCCGCCCGGCGAAGCTGTAGCTTCCGTCCTCACCGGTGTAGTAGCTGAAATACATCCGTCCAATACGGTAATGAAGGTCGGCTACCTTAGCATCCCTTAAATCAAACCCATCCTTATGGGCGTTGTAGAGGGCCAGAAATTCGTCGTTTTGATTTTTGCCAAAGATACCCTCGCTCTCGTAAGCCTCCAGGATGCACAGATAGGCCCGAGGGTCGAAGGGGTAGAGTCCAATGGCATTTTTGTAGCCGGAAATTTTATCCTCGAAGGAGGTGGAAGAGACCACTGAAGTGAGCCTGTCATACCGGTTGTGGTTGAGATTCCCGGACACGACCCGACACAGGACTCCTGCGGTCAACGTAAGAATTGTCAGGGATGCCGCCCCAAGAAATGCCGCCAGCCGGCGTTTTTGCCTTCGCCTGTAATTCACAGTGATAAGGTCCGGGTGCTCAAGGTCATACATCAGCTCTTTGCAGCTCCGGTAACGGTCCGCCGGGTCCAGGGCTGTGCATTTGTCTATGATGGCCTCCATCCCCTCCGTAAGGCGTGGATTAAAACGGCGGATGGGCAGATAGCGGTATCCCTCTTCCCGGGGGTCTGCGCCTGTCAGAAGATGGTGCAGCGTCATGCCCAGGGTAAAAATATCTGACCGGATATCCGTCTGCCGAAGGCCGTAATGCTCCGGGGAGGCATAGCCTCTTGTCCCCAGCACCGTGGTATCCTGGGTATTTTTTTCCTTGTACTCCCTGGCAATACCAAAATCCACCACCTTAAGATTCCCCTCGGGCTTTCGCATTACGTTGGCGGGCTTCATATCCCGATAAATGATGGGAGGCTTTCTGCTGTGAAGGTATATAAAGGCATCACACAGCTGCCTGGCCCAGTCCAGCACCAGCGATTCCGGCTGCGGCCCCTGTTCCTTCAGAATGTACTCCAGGGATTCCCCTTCGATATAGTCCATAACCACGTAGATGGTGTCTTCATTGTCAATGATGTCCACAATTCTCGGCAGGGCCGGATGGTCCAGGCGTTTCATCAATCCGGCTTCGGCCAGAAGACTGTTGACCGCCACCGTATCCTTCTCCCCGGCTCCCTGCCTGAGGATTTCCTTCACGGCCCATTGCTTGTTCAGGCGGTTATCCATGGCCAGATAGACCCTTGACATGCCCCCCTGTCCAATCTGCTTTAAAATCTCGTATTTTCCGTCAATAACGGCTCCGATACCTGCCATATGTCACCTCACTCTGCCTTCACCAGAATCGCCGTAATATTGTCCGGCTCCCGTCTCATTTTGGCCAGCTGAATCAGGCGCCGTGCCTCCTTGTGCATGGCCTCCTTATCCCCAAGACTGCCGGGATGAAGACCCTTTACAATTTCCCTGCTGGTGATTTCGTGAAAAAATCCGTCGGAGCCCAACAGATAAACACCCTTCCTGACGGTTCCGTGAAGAATCTGGGGGCAAAGCTGCTTGGAGGCTCCGACACACTGCAAAAGCACGTTCCGCCGGCTGTCCTTTCTGGCCTGTTCCGGCGTC
>CAPNGW010000385.1 GCA_948665105.1 uncultured Lachnospiraceae bacterium | reverse complement strand
GTGAAGGTGGAGAATGTACTGGAGCATCATATGCACTCGGAATTTTACCAGATTAGCGAAGAAGCGGCTAACACCATAAATGAGACCAGGAACCAGGGGGGACGGATTATCTGTGTGGGAACCACAAGCTGCCGAACCATCGAATCGGCGGCGGCAGAGGACAAAAGCCTCAAGCCATCCAGCGGATGGACGGATATTTTCATCTATCCGGGATATCAATTTAAGGTGATGGATGGACTGATTACCAATTTCCATCTGCCGGAGTCCACACTGCTGATGCTGGTGTCAGCCCTGGCGGGACGGGAGCACATCATGGAGGCGTATGCCAGTGCAGTGAAGGAGAGATATCGGTTCTTCAGCTTTGGGGATGCAATGCTCATGATATAAAAAATGAGTTGACCCGATTTGCAGATTGCTGTTAATATTCATTTACATTTTTAGCCTGCGTCGGTTAGACATTCTCCTTTTGGCTACGGGTTTCTGGAGCTTCGGCATATGTAGTGCGGTCCACTTCAACTGGCTGCCATGATTTCCCGAAATCAACATCACGAAACAGGGCGGCCAGCCCGGTGATTTGTTTCAGGCGGAGAATCTCGTCTCGACTCATGCCCAGGTGCTTTGCAATCCATGCATCAGAACGTCCCAGCTCGTGGAGCTCCTTGACAATGTTGCTCATGAGATCCACGTTGTGAGAGCCACGGGCGCGATTATGACGAATCGTACTGGCCATGCGGTGATCCAGGGGTTTATCGATGACGCTGACGGGCAGCATCCCATTTTCACGCTGGTAGATGTCCGAATAATCCAGCATAATCCGGTAACGATGGAATCCATCCACCAAAATATACTTGTCTCTGGCATGATCATAATAACAGACAACCGGCATAGTATATCCGTCCTGCTTGATGCTGTCATAGAGCAGCTTGAGCTCTGGAGGAGCAACAGAATTGGGGTTATATGTATTAGGCTCAATCTTTTCAATAGGAACGGCTGTTACATGATAAACGGGACTCTTGTATGCCATCTTTTTTCACCACCTGTTTATATTTATCTTTCAAAGCATCTACTTGCCGCTGCTGTTCCCGGGTCAATCCAAAACCCATAAAGCGACATGTATGATCATTGCGCAGAATGCAGTAGCACATTCGTTTCCAACTGGGAATATCCTTTGTGGATTTGATATCGTCAGTATGGTCAGGAATTTTGTCCAGAAAAACAATTCGGGAGTTTTTCATTAGGGTATAATTTGAGACGCCGTTGCGTCGGATACGATAACCGTGGTCAATCAATTCCTGAATTGTGTTTTCTTCCAGGCCGCCTCCGGTCTTATGCCAAAAGTCCAGAGAGGTCTGAAATTTTTTGATATAATTGTTTCTAAGCCGGGCAGGGAGGGTATCCAGCAAAAACTTGGTATAGGATTTCCAGGTGTGCCCTTCCGGCAGAGAGAGGGAACGATAGGCTAAGGCTTTTGACTTGCCGTAGATAGCGCCGAAGTTAGCGCCCTGGACGCGGCCCACCAGCTTTGCCCATATTTCAGGGTCAATTACACGGTAAAGGTGAAGGCTGTCTTTGGCAGAGTCATTGAAAGGCGATGCCACACGCATCTGGCTGGGCTTTAATCCGGCCATATAATACAGGTCATACAATTTATTGTAATCGCATCCCAACAGAGAATTTGCATGCCAGATATCGCTGGTAGACCAGTCATAAATAGGTGATGCGGCGTAGGTGTCCTTAAACTGCTTGGAAATCCAACATTGTCCCTTGTAACCATATTTCTTGTTCAAAATACCGGTGTATCGTTGTAAGGACTCATCTGCCCGGATTCCCAGGAGACAGACAGTTTTCTTGTTGCCGTGAGACAGCCGATACCATCGGCTAAACTGTTTAGCCAAATCCTCCTGGTGCATCCGATAACGGTAGGTTGTAATTGGATTGCGCTTTAGATTAATCACATAAGGGTGCTGTGGCATAGAGCGAACCCAGATATCTTCCTTGGTGTCATCCCAAGGGTACCAGTACATCTGGTAGCTGCTAAAACAGGTGCGGGTTGCCATGGGCAGACATACCCAATACAAATTCGTCAGAGGTTCTTTTTCTAAACGTGCAAAAGTACGTTCTACATATTCCGTCGTGACAGTGTATTGTGCTTCAAAATCCTGATGGAACACACCAATGCATTTATGCGGATAATATTTTTTCCGAAAATCCAGAGTTATGTTTAAAAGCAGCCCGCTATCCTTGCCGCCAGAAAAGGAGACGAATATATTATCGAACTCACGGAAGATAAAATGCATTCGTTCCAGGTATGCATCGTATACGTTTTTGTTGCCATATTGGCGAATAATCATGTTGTTATTCATTTT
Organism: uncultured Lachnospiraceae bacterium; assembly: GCA_948665105.1. GTDB lineage: Bacteria > Bacillota > Clostridia > Lachnospirales > Lachnospiraceae > 14-2. The sequence goes on along the minus strand of CAPNGW010000385.1, from coordinate 154 downwards.
TATCTTTTGCTTTCTTTTGCGATGGCCTCATTTTTCCATATGGTATATTTTACCATAAAATGTCGAAAACAGAAATACCAAAATCAAAATTCCCTGATGGCTCTAAAATGAAATTTTAAATTCCACCGTTCCCTTATACGGTGGAGTTTACTCC
>CAPNGW010000384.1 GCA_948665105.1 uncultured Lachnospiraceae bacterium | reverse complement strand
ATTTTGTGCTTCGACGAGCCCACCTCCGGCCTGGACCCGGAGCTTACCGGGGAGGTGCTTCGCGTAATCAAGGGACTGGCAAAGCAGAACACCACCATGATTATCGTAACTCATGAGATGGCCTTTGCCCGGGATGTGTCCAATCAAGTAATTTTTATGGACGAAGGGCGGATTCTGGAGCAGGGAAATCCGTCACAGGTATTTGGAAATCCCAAGGAGGAACGGACCAGACAGTTTCTGTCACGCTTTAAAGAAGGGTGAGACTTTCGTAGCAACTAAATTCATCTCCGCGAAGTGCGCATCCTCCTGGAGTTTTTTTATTCTATAGGGAAGTTCAAAGAACTTTCCTATAGAATAAAAAAATACGCTGTATCCGGCGTCTGGCCAAATCCAACGTATTTGCTCTTATTCTTCTTCCGGCTTCTCCACAACAGCGACGGCGCCCTTCTGCATGGGGATACGGCAGTTCTTGTTGCTTCCGAACTCTACGATAATGGTATCGTCTGTGATATCAATGACCGTTCCATAAAAACCGCTGGTGGTCAGTACAGTATCACCCACCTCCAGGGATGACATCATCGCTTCCTTTTTCTTCCTCTCCTTTGACTGGGGACGAATCATAAAGAAATACATAAAAGCGAAGATAATAACCAGCCAGATAAGCATTCCCCCAAATGCGGGTGCCGCTGCCGCTGCTCCGTTTGCTGCATTTGCCAAAATTGACATATTCTCTTCCTCCTGAGCTTTCAAATTCCTGTGTCGCAATGCACACTAGTATCATTCTACACAATACAAGCACTTTGGGCAAGCTTTTTCCAATAATTTCATAAATATTTTATTTTTAAACACAGTATAACGGCAATGACCGGACTACAACCGAAAGCTCCTAAAAATCCAGGTTAATCTTAATCCCTTTCAAATCCTCATTGACCAGATTGTTTTCCTCAATCAGCTTTTGAATCTGCTTCTGTGCAGCCTCCACGTTACTGGTATTCTGCACTTCCAAAGTGGCGGCCTGGGACAGCTGTTCCGCCTTTGCCTCACCCTGGATGATTTCCTTCTGCTCCTCTCTTCTCCCTTTTGCGGCTTCGATACGTTCCTCCTGCTCTTCCTGCTTTTCCTGCAGCTTTTCGGCTTTTTCCTGCTCCTCCTCCATCTTCTCGTCCACAGATTCCTTACCTTCCTGCAAAAGGAGGTCCACAATCTCCTCATTGACAGCCTGATGAATCTCCTCCGCCGCCTCGCCGGCTTTTTGCATATCCTGGGATTTAAGCTGCTCTAGCTTTGCATTTGTAATGCTCTTAGTCAGACTGAATGCCGTCTGCTCCTCCCGGTCCACAATTTTTTTCATATCCTTTGCCTGGCCGTTCAGCTTCAAAGCCTTCTTCTGATATTCCGTTCTGGGCATATCCTGCAGCTCTTTCAGTCTGTCAAGCTCTTCCTGGGTGAATTCATATTTCGTCGTCCCCGGGTTATCGGTGGCATTCTGATATTTTTCCAGCAATTCCAAATCCTTCTGCTCCTGGGAATCAAGGTCTATCTCGTATTCCTTTTGCAGAGCGGACTTTTCCGTCTCAATATCTCTGATTATGGCTCTAAGCTCATTTACCTTAGCCAGCCTCTCCTCTCTTTCCATGCGCATATCGTCGATTGCTCCGGCTGCCTTCTGGTCTCTGCCCCATGCATCCCGAATCAGCCTCATGGCCTGATTCTGAGCCTTCTCACGTTTTTGTCCAATGATACCCTTTTGTCCCAGATTCTGCCCCAGATTTCCCGCAAAAACAGTATCTCCCTTTGTGCCGGCCTGCTTTGTAGCTGTCCGGGCGTTGGCAGTGTTGGTGGCTTGGGACTGCTCCGTATGGCATTGTGCTGCGTTGATGGTAAGTGACATATGCGTTCCCTCCGTGATTTCTGTCCTTCTGCTTGTGCTACTATAGATATCGGAAGGAATCGGTTGTTTCTTGATATTACCCCTTCCCCATCTGGCTCATGCCGTACAGCTTTTCTTCCTTATAAGAGGCAAACCGGCCCCCATCCAATGCATCCCGAATCTCCTCCATCATCGTATTGTAAAAATACAGATTGTGCATCACGCAGAGCCTCATCCCCAGCATTTCCTTGGCCTTTAGAAGGTGGCGGATATAAGCCCGGCTGTAATGCCGGCAGGCCGGGCACTGGCACCCCTCCTCAATGGGGCGCATATCCCTCTCATATTTCTGATTAAACAGGTTGATTTTCCCCTGATTGGTATACAGATGCCCATGCCGTCCGTTCCGGGTGGGATATACGCAATCGAAGAAATCCACCCCCCGCTCCACGCCCTCCAGAATGTTGGCCGGCGTTCCCACTCCCATCAGATACGTGGGCCGCTCCAGTGGCAGATGAGGCACCACCGCATCCAGAATCCGGTACATCTCCTCATGGGTCTCGCCCACCGCCAGACCACCGATGGCGTATCCATCCAGCTCCATCTCAGAAATCTGTTTTGCATGGTCAATGGACGTAATATAACTGTCCTGTAAGCCAGCA
>CAPNGW010000383.1 GCA_948665105.1 uncultured Lachnospiraceae bacterium | reverse complement strand
CTTCGGTGAGGACGACGCCAACGTGGGCCGCCGCTATGACCTGCCTCTGGTGCAGCTTGTAAACGGCAAGGGAGAGATGACCGAGGAGACGCCCTATGAGGGTGTGTTTGTAAAAAAAGCAGACCCCATGATTTTACAGGACTTGGAGGATGCAGGACTGCTCTTTGACGCGCCGAAATTTGAGCACAGCTATCCTCATTGCTGGCGCTGTGATACCCCCCTTATCTACTATGCAAGAGAGTCCTGGTTCATCAAGATGACCCAGGTAAAGGAGGATTTAATCCGCAACAACAACACCATCCACTGGATTCCTGAGAGCATCGGCAAGGGCCGGTTTGGGGACTGGCTGGAAAATGTCCAGGACTGGGGAATTTCCCGGAACCGCTACTGGGGCACGCCTTTAAATATCTGGGAGTGTGAGTGCGGCCATACCCATTCCATCGGAAGCATTGCGGAGTTAAAATCCATGTCCTCAAACTGCCCGGAGGATATCGAGCTGCACCGCCCCTACATTGACGCGGTGACTATCAAATGTCCCCAGTGTGGAAAAGAGATGCACCGGGTGCCGGAGGTTATCGACTGCTGGTTTGACTCCGGGGCCATGCCCTTTGCCCAGCACCATTATCCCTTTGAGAATCAGGAAGTGTTTAAGCAGCAGTTCCCTGCAAAATTCATTTCCGAGGCGGTGGACCAGACCCGCGGCTGGTTCTATTCCCTGCTGGCGGAATCCACCCTGCTCTTTAACAAGGCTCCTTACGAAAATGTCATCGTTTTGGGCCACGTCCAGGATGAGAACGGCCAGAAGATGAGCAAGTCCAAGGGAAATGCGGTGGACCCCTTTGAAGCATTGGAGACTTACGGTGCAGATGCCATTCGCTGGTATTTCTATGTAAATTCCGCCCCCTGGCTTCCCAACCGGTTCCACGGCAAGGCCGTCCAGGAGGGGCAGAGGAAATTTATGGGAACCTTGTGGAATACCTACGCCTTCTTCGTTTTGTACGCCAACATTGACGAATTTGATGCCACCAAATACACCCTGGATTATGAAAAGCTCTCTGTCATGGATAAGTGGCTTTTATCCCGGCTGAATACTCTGGTGGAGAAGGTGGACGACGACCTTGGCAATTACCGGATTCCCGAGGCCGCCAGAGCCCTCCAGGACTTCGTGGATGACATGAGTAACTGGTATGTGAGAAGAAGCCGGGAGCGTTTCTGGGCCAAGGGCATGGAGCAGGATAAAATCAATGCCTACATGACTCTGTACACTGCACTGGTGACGGTGGCCAAGACGGCGGCTCCCATGATTCCCTTCATGGCGGAGGATATTTACCGGAATTTGGTTATAAGCATCGACAAAAATGCACCCCAAAGCGTGCATCTGTGCGACTTCCCTGTGGCGGATAAGAGTGTAATTGACTCTGAGCTTGAGAAAAATATGGACGCAGTGCTTAAGGTGGTTGTGATGGGCCGGGCCTGCAGAAACACAGCCAACATCAAGAACCGCCAGCCCATCGGTACCATGTTTATTAAGGCGCCCTTTACCCTGCCGGAATTTTACACAGAAATCATCGCCGAGGAGCTGAATGTGAAGCGTGTGGCCTTTACCGAGGATGTGCAAAGCTTTACCAGCTACACATTCAAGCCCCAGCTTCGCACTGTGGGGCCCAAATACGGCAAGTTCCTGGGACAGATTCAAAAGGCTCTCTCTGAGCTTGATGGTAATAAGGCCATGGAACAGCTAAAGAGTCAGGGGGCGTTGAAGCTTCCCCAAATTGACGAAAGCATCGCCCTTACGGAGGAGGATTTGCTGATTACCGTATCCCAGGCAGAGGGGTATGTGACGGAGGCTGACAATGAAGTGACGGTGGTTCTCGATACCAGCCTGACCCCGGAGCTCATTGAAGAAGGCTTTGTGCGGGAGTTAATCAGCAAGATTCAGACCATGCGGAAAGAGGCTGGGTTTGAAGTGATGGATAAGATTCGGGTTTCTTATGAGGCGCAGGAGAAAATACAGGGAATTTTCAAGCGCTTTGGCCCACAGCTTCAGGGAGAAGTGCTGGCAGAGCAGTTGACTGCCGGTACACTCACCGGATACCAGAAGGAATGGAATATCAACGGCGAACAGGTGACGCTGGCCGTTGAAAAAATATAAACCAGGGAGGAATCTATGCAAAATATAGCATTTGAAAAACAGACATTTATCGAGGAAGTAAAAGAAAACGTTAAAACATTATTCCGTAAGACCATTGACGAAGCCAGTAACCAGGAGGTATTCCAGGCTGTGTCCTGCACTGTCAAGGATGTGATTATCGACCAATGGCTGGCCACCCAGAAGGAGTTTGACAAGCAGGACCCCAAAATCGTTTACTACATGTCCATGGAATTTCTCATGGGCCGGGCCCTGGGCAACAATCTGATTAATCTCACGGCCTATAAGGAAGTGAAGGAGGCTCTGGGGGAGCTGGGCTTTAACTTAAATGCCATCGAGGATGAGGAGCCGGACCCGGCTCTTGGAAACGGGGGCCTGGGACGGCTGG
>CAPNGW010000382.1 GCA_948665105.1 uncultured Lachnospiraceae bacterium | reverse complement strand
GGTGCCCTGCTCCTCCGGCTTCGTTGCGTCGGGTGTTTCTTCCACAGGTGTCTTGGGCTGGTTGGTTTCTTCCTCCGGATTTTCCGGCACAGACTCTGCCGGAGGCTTCCCCTGCACGGGAATCTCATCTGCTTCTGCGATTGCTCCATATATCTGCTGGGTCTTTAACCCATACAATCCTTTTACTTTGGAGTTGGCAGAAAGAAGCGTCTCGCGGAAGGGAAACGTATCTGCATACCACAAGGTAATCTGATTGAAGTAATCTCCATTCAAAAAGCTGTCCAGTTGAAACTCGGGAAAATGTTCCAGCTCCCTTTTTTCCACATCCGATACCTCCGGTCTTAAGGGCAACGCCAATCCCAGCCCAAACATGGCAAGCATACCGATGCCAAACAAGCAGGCGGTAATCCTGTCACGATGTTTCAGAGCTTTTCTTTTCTGGAGCTTCATATGTTCTTTTCTCATATGTATTCAAATCCCTTCTAAAACTGGAAATATAAAAACGGATTATAGCTGTTGCCTACCAGGGCCAGAACAGACAGCCCCCACAGCAGCAATACCAGTACAACTTGTCCCGCATACACCGGATAAGCAATACGTCCACGGCGGGAATACCATTTCAGCAGCAACTCCTTTCCTGCCTTAAACAGCGGTGTACAGGCAAGAATGGCGAAAACAATAAAAAATATATTGTTTTTCAGAAGAATCTCTGTCTGCATATCCATAAATCCATTCTCGTTTCCTCCAAACATTCCTTTTAAAATCACGGGAATATTGCTAAGGTTTTCCGAGCGGAACAGAATCCATCCAAAGTATACCACCACCAGCGCGTAAAAATGACCGAATATGGACGGCAGCTTCTTAAGCGCCTTCCCGAGAAAGGCTCTTTCCACCAGAAGGAACACAAAAAAATACAGTCCCCACAGTACATAATTCCAGCTTGCGCCATGCCAGAAGCCGGTAAGCAGCCAGACTACAAAAAGATTTCTTATATTCAGTAATTTGCTTAAACGGCTTCCTCCCAGGGGTATGTAGACGTAATCTCTGAAAAACGTGCTTAAAGTCATATGCCACCGGCTCCAGAAGTCTTTGATTGACACCGCCATATAAGGATACCGGAAATTCTCCTCATAATTAAGGCCAATCATCTGCCCCATTCCAATGGCCATATCAGAATAAGCGGAAAAATCCAGATATATCTGAAGCATAAATAACAGGCTTCCCATCCACAGCCCTGCTGCCGGAACCCCTGACAGCTCCTGTGCTGACGCCGGAAGAAGGGAATCTGCTATGGAAGCACAGCTATTTGCAAGAATCGCCTTCTTGGCAAGCCCCACAAAGAAACGCCGAATCCCGTTTCCAAGCATGGAAAGCTTCACAGAACGGTTTTCTAATTCATTGGCCACATGCTCATACCGGACAATGGGGCCTGCAATACACTGATGGAACAGCCCTGCATAGAGCAGAAGCATCCAGTACTTTCTTTGGGCCTGCACCTCTCTTCGGTATACATCCACCACATAGGAAAGAAGCTGAAACGTATAAAAGGAAATACCAATGGGAAGTACAATCTGAGGAACCGCCGGAAACACGGGAACCACAGCCTGTATATTGGTAAGAATAAAGGTCAGATACTTGAAAACCCCAAGAATCACCACAAGTCCGACACAGCCTGCAATCATCCAGCCTTTTCTTTTTCTCTGATTCTCTCTCCTTGCGATTTGCAAGCTTGAGAACCATGCAATGAACACCATTCCCATGAGCAGAAGCAAATACCTTGGCCCTCCCCAGGAATAAAAAATAAGAGAAAACACCAGCATCTCTATGTTCTTTGCTTTTATGCTTGGCATAAAGAAGTAAAAAAACAGATTCAGCGGCAGAAAAAACGATATAAAATACAGACTGGAAAAAACCATGGCTCCTATCTCCAATTCATTTGTCTAAGTTAGTATTATATTAGATAATTCTATCACATTAGACAAAAAAAAGCAGAAAAATGTTGTTACAAAAAGTTTAAGTTTTTATTTATTTTTTATTTAAATTAAATCAGGATTGTTTTATCTCCCTGCCATAGTCCCTCCAGGCACTGGCCGTTTCCTATCTGCCAGTGGAAATAGCCCCGTGCAGGTACGGCGTATGCCTCCAGAATGGACATAATCGTGCCGCCGTGGACCACGAAAGCCACCGATTGAATACCCTTTTGTGTTTCCAGAATAGCCATAACCTTTGTAAAAGCTGTTTTGCAGCGTTCCCGGAAGGCCGGAAGGGGTTCCCCACCCGGAAAATCTGTGGCTCCTCCACTGTCAATGTATGCCTGGTAGGAAGGATTTCCGTTCAATTCCTGATAATTCTTATACTCAAATTCGCCAAAGTCCATCTCCCGCAGATTTTCCTCCACCAGGATGACCTTGCCGGGGTACAACGCCTCTGCCGTTTCCACACAGCGACGCATGGGGCTGGTGATGACCATATCCACCGGAGGCATATTTTCCTGCTTCAAGGCTTCCATACTCTCGGGAAGCAACGGCTCGTCGGTGCG
>CAPNGW010000381.1 GCA_948665105.1 uncultured Lachnospiraceae bacterium | reverse complement strand
GAGATCCAGGAAGGCCAGATTTGGGAGGCCGCCATGTTTGCGGGCCATCGCAAGCTGGACAATCTGGTGCTGGTGGTGGACAATAACGGACTGCAGATTGACGGAAGTGTGGAGGAGGTCTGCTCACCCTATCCCATTGACAAGAAATTCCAGGCCTTTAATTTTCACGTAATCTCCATAAACGGACATGATTTCGATGAAATCCGGGCCGCATTTACGGAAGCGAGAAATACCAAGGGCATGCCCACGGCCATCATTGCCAACACCGTCAAGGGAAAGGATGTATCCTTCATGGAAAATAAGGCCTCCTGGCACGGTGCTGCCCCCAATGATGAGGAATACAAAAAGGCAATGGAAGAACTGACGAAGGGAGGGGAAGCATTATGTCAGAAGTAAAGAAGGTTGCAACAAGAGAAAGCTATGGCAATGCCCTGGCAGAGCTGGGCAAGGAGTACGAAAATCTGGTGGTTCTGGATGCAGATTTGGCAGGTGCCACCAAAACCTCTGTTTTTCAAAAGGCCTTTCCTCAGCGTCACATTGACTGTGGTATCGCAGAGGCCAACATGACCGGCATCGCTGCAGGTCTGGCTACCTGCGGCAAGGTACCCTTCGTAAGCTCCTTCGCCATGTTTTCGGCGGGACGTGCTTTTGAGCAGGTACGCAATTCCATCGGCTATCCTCACCTGAATGTGAAGATTGGAGCCACCCATGCAGGAATTTCCGTGGGGGAGGACGGCGCTACTCATCAGTGTAACGAGGATATTGCTCTGATGCGGACCATCCCCGGCATGGTGGTAATTAATCCCAGCGACGACGTGGAAGCCCGGGCGGCGGTGAGAGCTGCCTATGCGTATGAAGGGCCGGTGTATCTCCGATTCGGACGTCTGGCAGTTCCCGTATTCAACGATGCGGACACCTACAAATTTGAGATAGGTAAGGGTGTTGTTTTAAGAGAGGGGAAGGATGTGACCCTGGTTGCCACAGGACTGTGTGCCTACGAGAGCCTTGAGGCTGCCAGGCTTTTGGAGAAGGACGGAATTGATGCAGAGGTTATTAACATCCACACCATCAAACCCCTGGATGAGGAATTGATTGTTGCATCTGCTGTAAAGACCGGGAAGGTGGTTACGGTGGAGGAGCATTCCGTCATCGGTGGTCTGGGAAGTGCTGTGTGTGATGCCTTAAGCGAGAAGGCCCCCACCCGTGTGATGAAAATCGGCATGAACGATGTCTTCGGAGAGTCCGGCCCCGCCGTGGCCCTCATTCAGAAATACGGATTGGATGCAGAAAGCATTTACAAAAAAGTAAAGGCTTATGTATAAAATATGAAAAAGCAAAAGCTGTCACCAAAAGGTGGCAGCTTTTTTGTTGTCTGCCGTCGGAAATATATGAAGCCCCCTGACACAAATTTTCAAAAACGGCAGACAGGCTGTGATAGTATGAAAGCAAAATAAGAAGGGGTGAAGTCCATGATAGAAATTATTTACAATGAAACCGGAAAAAAGGGCAGTTCCGTGGTGGTAAAGCCACCGAAAAATATCCGACAGATTGGAAGTCCCAGGGGACGGCATAAAATTTACGTGGAAGATTATGTCTATACCTTTCTGCATTCCACAGCCTTCGAGGGGGAATGCCAGAAACGGGGAGCCATTCTCCTGGGGCGGAGCGAAATATCCCAGGACATCCGCTATACGTTTATCAGCGGAGCCATAAGCTGTGACGATTTCATTTTTCGGGACGAGGGCATTCTCTTTGATGAGAGCTGCTGGGAATACATATATAAAGAAATCAAACAATATTTTGACAATCAGGAGATTGTGGGATGGTTCTTAGGGTTAACCGGATTTCCCATGGAGCTGACCCCCATGGTGGAGTCCTGCCACCGAAAGTATTTTGCCGGGCGGGACAAGGTATTGTTCCTGTCAGAGCCCTCAGAGGGAGAGGACGTGTTCTTTGCTTTTGAGCAGGGGATTTTACAGAAAAAGGAAGGCTACTATATTTATTATGAAAAAAATCTGCCCATGCAGGAATATATGGTGTCCAGCAGGGAGAGAAGCCGGACCCTTGGGGGAGACCTTACAGCCAGAGCCGGGCAGATACCGGAGGAGGGAAGCTCCCTGGATGCGGCTTTTCTGGCGGACGTGGATGAGCAGTTCAAAAACGAACCGGAAAAAGACATACAAAAGGACACAGAGCCGGGTATGATGGAGCGGGAACCCCTATCCTCCGCCGAGCAGGCCATTCAAAATTACCGCAGTATGATTCTGGAGCGCAAGGAATCTCGTTCCCGGAAAAAAATGAACGGTCTTCTGTATACGGCCGCAGCTTCTGCCATGGTAATTCTCTGTGTTATCGGGATTACCACCCTGAACAATTATGAAAAAATGAAAGGAGTGGAGGAGGCGTTGGCTGTCATGTCCGGAAAAACTCTGAAGGAGGATAAGCCAATTAATGAAGGGCCCGGCGGCGTGGTGGTGGAGTCTGTTCCAGGTCAGGTGACCCCGGAGCAGGAAAATCCTGACAATATAGCCTTGCCCAATGCCACCGAC
>CAPNGW010000380.1 GCA_948665105.1 uncultured Lachnospiraceae bacterium | reverse complement strand
GTGCGGGTGCCAAGGGCCATGGCAGCCTCCCTCACAACCCCCTTTTTACGTATTTCTGAATTTGCGAAGGAGCTGGGCTTTCCTCTTTTTGTAAAGCCGGTGAAGGCCGGATCCTCTTACGGCGTGACCAGAGTCACCAGTGACGAAGGGCTTAGAGAGGCTGTGAAGCTGGCATTTTTATATGATAATGAGATTATCATTGAGGAAAATATCGAAGGCTTTGAGGTGGGCTGTTCTGTTCTGGGCCGTGAGGAGCTGACCGTAGGGGCGGTGGATGAAATTGAACTGCCCGGAGGATTTTTCGATTTCACAGAAAAATATACCTTAAAGACCTCCGCCATCCATGTGCCTGCGCGTATCAGTCAGGAAAAGGCGCAGGAAATCAAAGAAACTGCCAAGGTTATTTACCGTGCTCTGGGCTGCTCCGTTTTTGCACGGGTGGACATGTTTCTGACACCCGAGGGCGAAATTGTTTTTAATGAGGTAAATACCATCCCCGGCTTTACAGAGCACAGCCGATATCCGGGAATGATGAAGGCGGCAGGAATTCCCTTTCCGGCGTTGGTTACCAAAATTCTGGAACAGGCGGTGACTTTATGACAAGCAGCTCTCTTTCTCACACAAATAACCATGCAGGAAAAGCAATCCCATTTTCCGGCACTGACAAAAGCTCCATGACAGCACTGACATTGCCCGAAAGCCAAATCCATACCGGAAGCCTCATCCTTGTAAACCACCGGTATGGATATCGGGAAGCCTCCCACAGGGTTCTGGCTCCGGTGCATGAGGATGTGCCTGAAATTTTGCTGGAACGCCAGGCAGTGGCACTTCTTGGAAGTCTCATGGAGCATATTCACGGATGGCGGAGCATTGTTCCGGTCAGCGGCTGGCGTTCTCTGGCGGAGCAGCAGCAAATCTGGGATGACTCCATGGCAGAAAACGGAAAGGATTTCACAGAGACTTATGTTGCTCTTCCCGGACACAGCGAGCACCAGACGGGACTTGCCATAGACCTTGGGCTGCAGCAGGAGCACATTGATTTCATCCGCCCGGAATTTCCTTATAGTGGTATCTGCCAGACCTTCCGTCAAAGGGCCACGGACTTCGGTTTTGTAGAACGGTATCCCAAGGGCAAAGAGGTAGTAACCGGTATCGGTCATGAGCCATGGCATTTCCGCTATGTGGGTGTGCCCCACGCCGCTATTATGACAGAGCTGAATCTGACGCTGGAGGAATATACAGACTTTCTCCGGCAGTTTCCCCGCGGAGAGCGTCCCTACCTCTATTGCAAGGACAGCCTTACCGTGACGGTTTCTTATGTTGCGGCGGATGGAGCTGTCACCGGGGTGGAGCTTGAGGCTACCTGTCCTTATTCCGTTTCCGGCAACAATGTGGACGGATTTATTATTACAGAATGGAGGAACATCTATGCATGGGAAAACAGCTTACGGAGGGCTTGATAGCTTCCGCATTGCCGCAGCCTTTCTTGTGGTGGCCATACACACCTCTCCCCTTAGCTCCTTAAGCCCGGAGGGAGACTTCTTCCTGACACGGATTCTGGCCCGGGTGGCCGTGCCCTTCTTCTTCCTGGTAACGGGGCATTTTCTTCTGGGTGAATTCCAAAATGACGGCGCCGGAGGCGTACCCTTCTCCCGGATAAAAAAATATCTACGAAAGGTGGCTGGGCTGTACGCCCTCTCTATACTGCTCTATATTCCCGTGGGTCTCTATGCCGGCCACTACCGACATCTTGGACCCCTTGACATACTGCGGCTTCTGGTCTTCGACGGAACCTTTTACCATCTGTGGTACTTTCCCGCCTGTATGCTGGGCGTGGTGCTGGTGTGGCTCCTATGTCAACGCCTGTCTCTTGGTGCAGTGTCCGGTATTGCCGCTGTGCTATACGTCCTTGGGCTGTTTGGGGACAGCTATTACGGGCTGACTGCCTCTCTTCCGATGGTATCCGGCCTTTACGACGGGTTATTCCATATTTTTACCTACACCAGAAACGGTCTGTTTTTTGCACCCTTGTTCCTTGTGATGGGTCTCTACTGCAGCAGGGATTTCTCCACACAGAAATCCCACAAAAGAAAAGCTACAGCAAGCCTCATGAAAAAGCCTCAAAACAGCCATCGGGGGAACTTGACATTTCTTATCACAGGTCTTTTGCTTTCCCTGGCTCTTCTGACGGCAGAAGGCTTTCTCCTTAAGTATTTTGGCCTCCAGCGTCACGACAGCATGTACTTTTTTCTGGTGCCCTGCATGTATTTTCTGTATCGGTTGCTTCTGAGTCTTAAGCTGAAACCCAAGGTCTGGCTTCGGCGGGTATCCACCGGTATTTACATTCTGCATCCGGCCATAATCGTGGGAATACGGGGCGCCGCACGGGCATTTGGCCTTACCAGGCTTCTTGTGGACAACAGCTTGATACACTTTGTGACGGTGTGCCTTGTCTCCCTTGCAGCTTCAGTGTTCCTGGCTATAGCAACGGATTATATCAGAAAGAAGCCCTGCCCCACCGGGCGGGCCTGGCTGGAATTAGACCGCAAAGCCCTTG
>CAPNGW010000379.1 GCA_948665105.1 uncultured Lachnospiraceae bacterium | reverse complement strand
TTCCTGCCACGGCTCCGCACCGGAGCGGGGTGACAACGCCATCTACAAAATGGCCGATATTCTCCAGGATATCCGTGCCCTCAACGAAAATGATGCCGAAGAGGGAACCGAAATCAAGGGTCTTGTAAAAATGCTTGACCCCAAATACAACAAGGATTGGGAAGAGGCGCGTTTCTTAGGCCGCGGCACCGTTACCACCTCCCAGATTTTCTACACCTCCCCCAGCCGCTGTGCAGTAGCTGACTCCTGCTCTGTTTCTCTGGACCGCCGGATGACCTTCGGTGAGACCTGGGAGAGCTGCTTAGACGAGATTCGCGCACTGCCAAGCGTGAAGAAATATGGCGACGACGTAAAGGTATCCATGTACAACTATGACCGTCCTTCTTATACCGGCTGTGTATATGAGATTGAGTGCTACTTCCCCACCTGGGCTATCCCCAAGGACCACAAGGTGACCAAGGCTCTGGAGGCCGCTTACACCGGACTTTACGGCGATTCCAGAATCGGTGCGGAGGAAACCCTGGAAATGCGTAAGGCCCGCCCGCTGACCGATAAGTGGACCTTCTCCACCAACGGCGTATCCATCATGGGAAGAAACGGCATCCCCTGTATCGGATTCGGCCCCGGCGCTGAGGCTCAGGCACATGCTCCCAACGAAAAGACCTGGAAGCAGGATCTTGTAACCTGCGCAGCTGTTTACGCAGCTCTGCCCAATATGTACTGCCAGAACTAATACATAATAACCCATCACATTATTTTTCAAAAAGGAGACAACACTATGAAAACTTTACAGGATTACATCGACAAGCTCAATGCCCTTAACTTCAAGGAAATGTACAACAACGACTTCTTCCTGACCTGGGAGAAATCCGACGACGAGCTGGAGGCCGTATTCACCATCGCCGACGCTCTTCGGTTCATGCGTGAAAATAACATTTCCACCAAGGTATTTGAGAGCGGCCTGGGAATCTCCCTGTTCCGTGACAACTCCACCCGTACCCGGTTCTCCTTCGCTTCCGCCTGCAACCTTCTTGGTCTGGAGGTACAGGATTTGGACGAGGGCAAGTCCCAGGTGGCCCACGGCGAGACTGTTCGTGAAACTGCCAACATGGTTTCCTTCATGGCTGACGTTATCGGTATTCGTGACGACATGTACATCGGCAAAGGAAATGCTTACATGCATGAGGTTTCCGAGTCTGTACAGCAGGGAAATGCCGACGGTATCTTAGAGCAGAGGCCCACCCTGGTAAACCTGCAGTGCGACATTGACCATCCCACCCAGGCTATGGCTGACGCTTTGCACATCATCCATGAATTTGGCGGAATTGAGAACCTGAAGGGCAAGAAGGTTGCCATGACCTGGGCTTACTCTCCTTCTTACGGCAAGCCCCTGTCCGTTCCCCAGGGTATCATTGGCCTTATGACCCGTTTTGGTATGGACGTTGTTCTGGCTCATCCCGAAGGATACGAGGTTATGCCCGAGGTTGAGGAAGTTGCCAAAGCCAACGCTGAGAAGTCCGGCGGTTCCTTTGTAAAGACCAACGATATGGCAGAGGCCTTCAAGGATGCCGATATTGTATATCCCAAGAGCTGGGCTCCCTTCGCCGCCATGGAAAAGCGTACCAACCTGTATGGCGAGGGCGACTTTGACGGAATCAAGGCTTTGGAGCAGGAGCTTCTTAAGCAGAACGCAGAGCACAAGGATTGGGCCTGCACCGAGGAAATGATGAAGCTTACCAAGGACGGCAAGGCTCTGTACATGCACTGCCTGCCTGCTGACATCACAGGCGTAAGCTGCAAGGAGGGCGAGGTTGACGCTTCCGTATTTGACCGTTACCGTAACCCCTTGTACAAGGAGGCAAGCTACAAGCCCTACATCATCGCCGCCATGATTTTCTTAAGCAAATTCGAGAATCCTCAGGCAACCTTGAAGGCATTAGAGGAGCGGGCTGCAAAACGGAAAATGGATTAATTCGGTTACTGTTCACACGACACCATAAGCATAACAATAGAAAACACGCTCTGCGAGTTCTCTATTGTTATGAATAACGGGCGGTGGCAGTTTTGCCGCCGCCCAAACAAACAGGGGGTATATATGGATAAAAAACGAATTGTAATCGCATTGGGAGGCAATGCCCTGGGCAATAATCTGCCAGAGCAATATGTGGCCGTACAGACCACCTCCAAGGCCATTGCAGACTTAATTGAAGAGGGCCACGAGGTGATTATTTCTCATGGCAACGGCCCTCAGGTGGGCATGATAAACAACGCCATGGGTGCATACGGGCGTATGGACCCGGAGCATCCTGCCTTCACACCGCTGTCCGTGTGTGTGGCCATGAGTCAGGCATATATCGGCTATGACCTTCAAAATGCACTTCGGGAAGAGCTCTTAAACCGCGGCATTGAAAAATCCGTGGCGACGGTGATTACCCAGGTGAGAGTGGATGAAAATGACCCGGCCTTCTTAAATCCCACCAAGCCCATCGGCCACTTCCTCACCAAGGAGGAGGCTGACGCTGCCATCGCTGAGGGTATGCAGGTGAAGGAGGACTCCGGC
>CAPNGW010000378.1 GCA_948665105.1 uncultured Lachnospiraceae bacterium | reverse complement strand
TGTGCGTCCGCTACGTCCGAGCCTGTCAGCAGTACCTCCCCGGCAGAGTTTTGGAACTCCAGGGAACCGGGCTTTCCAAGCTCCTCCAGAATGGCGTTGGCATCACTGACGCCGGGAATCTCAATGTTAATCCGGTTATTTCCCTCCTGATAAACCGAGGCCTCCGTGCTGTAGCTCTCCACACGCTTCTGAAGCTTGTACACCGTATCCTTCATATCCTCGGAGCTGGGATTCTCCTCCACGGTCTCATAGGTGATGCTGACGCCTCCCTTTAAATCCAGCCCCAGCTTGATGTTCCGGCTCTCGCCCACCCCCACGGTGGAAATGATGGTTCCGGCATACCAGCTTACACCGGTGAGAACAACCAGAATCAGGATTAATATAGCAATTCCTTTACTTTTCTTCATGACAAACCTCTCTTTATTCCGCCAAGGCGGCTTTTATCATTATGGCACATTCGATGCGCTTCTTCATAAGGGCGCAGCCAATGTCATACGCGTTATTAATATCCCCATGGAAGTTGTAGGAGTTGGCCGCGCAGCCTCCGCTGCAATAAAATCTGGCGAAGCAGTCCCGGCATTTTTCCTTGGAGTATACGTTGCACCCGCGAAATTCTTCCCGGATATCCGTATTTTTCACACCCTCGAACACATTTCCCATATAAAATTTCTCGTTGCCCACAAACTGGTGGCAGGGGTACAAATCTCCCCAGGGCGTCACTGCCAGATACTCCGTACCTGAGCCGCAGCCGCTTAACCGCTTTGCCACACAGGGGCCGCCCTCCAAATCTATCATAAAATGGAAGAAATTGAAGCCCCTTCCTTCTTTCTCCCTCTTTATCATCTCCACAGCCAGCCTGTCATATTCCTCATAAAGTCTGGGCAAATCCTCTTCCTTTATGGCATAGTCCTCGATGTCGGCAGCCACCACCGGCTCCACAGAAATCTGCTGAAATCCCAAATCCGCCAGATGAAGTACATCGCTGGAAAAATCCAGGTTGTGATGAGTGAAGGTTCCCCGCACATAATAGTTGGTCTCCTTCCGGCTTTCGGCAAATTTCCGGAATTTGGGCACAATAAGGTCATAGCTTCCTGCCCCCTTGCGGAAGGGGCGCATGAAATCGTTGACTTCCTTTCTTCCATCGATGCTTAAGACGACGTTGGCCATCTCCCGGTTGGCAAATTCCATGATGTCGTCATTTAACAGCACGCCGTTGGTGGTAAGGGTAAAGCGGAAATTCTTGTTATGAAGCTTCTCCTGCTCCCGGCCATAAGCCACAAGCTCCTTCACCACCTGAAAATTCATAAGGGGCTCTCCGCCGAAGAAGTCCACCTCCAGATTCCTGCGGTTACCGGAATTGGCAATGAGAAAATCCAGTGCCGCCTTGCCCACCTCATAGGACATCAGCTCCCGGCGTCCGTGGTACTCTCCTTCCTCGGCAAAGCAGTAACGGCAGGCCAGGTTACAATCGTGGGCAATATGAAGGCACAATGCCTTCACCACTGTCTGGCGGTTCTTGAACTCCCCGATGTACTCCTCGTACTCGTCCTTGGTGAAAAGCTGATTGTCCGCCGCTAATCCCGCGATTTCCTCATAGCTTTCAGCGATATCGGCTGCTTCATATTTTCCGGACAACGCTGTGATGATATCCTCCCTGCTCTTTTCTTCATAAAGGGGAATCAGGTCATAAGTCAGGTCGTCCACAATATGGACGGCTCCGCTGTTGACATCCAGGACAATGTTATACCCATTATTTTTATATTGATGAACCACTCCTTTTTCTTCCTCTCTTTCCAAAACGCACAAATGACCGCTCGCCCTACTGCGAACGGTCTTATTTGCGAAATTATGCCTGGTTTGTATGTAACCTGCAGCTGCTTATTTGTTCTCGCAGCTCTGGTTGCCTACGGTGCAGGAGGTCTTGCATGCGGACTGGCAGGAGGTCTGGCACTCGCCGCAGCCGCCTTTCTTTACAGTGTTCTGTAGCTTCTTTGTATTTAAGGTCTTTACATGTTTCATAACGAATCTTCCTTTCTGTGTCTATGATTTCAGAATATTTTTCTTTGAAAATGCACTCTGCGCATTGTCTGCTGAGATGGATTATATCATATTTAATACGGGCCGGTAAAGTGGTTTTAAGATTTTTTTAAGATTTTTATTGAGTTTTTTCTCGGAAACGCCTACTATAATTCCTAGTACAAGAAGTAAGGAGGCACGGAGCATGGATGCAGAAACCATCCTGGTGGTGGATGACAACAAAGAGATTGTCTACTCCCTGAGCAAGCTGTTAGAATATGAAGGCTACCAAATCTTAAAGGCCTACGACGGCCTGGAGGCTCTTGACGTATTACAGAAAAATCATGTGGACCTGATTCTCTTAGACGTGATGATGCCCCGGTTAAATGGCCTATCCGCCCTTATGAAAATCCGGGAGAGCCACAAGATTCCGGTGATTATCCTTTCCGCCAAAACCGAGGAAAGCGACAAGGTGTCCGGCCTCATCATGGGAGCGGACGATTATGTCAGCAAGCCCTACAACACGGCAGAGCTGACGGCCCGGGTCAAGGCCCAGCTAA
>CAPNGW010000377.1 GCA_948665105.1 uncultured Lachnospiraceae bacterium | reverse complement strand
AGGCCCGGGGCGGTAAGGTATCCGGCTCCGTATCAAAGAAGACCAGCTACCTGCTGGCCGGAGAGAACGCGGGAAGCAAGCTGGCCAAGGCCCAAGAATTGAATATCCCCATTATCGACGAGGGGCAGTTTCGAAAAATGCTTGAGGACGAACATTAGAAGGAGGGGATAAGAAATGCCAATCAAAACACAGAGCGATTTGCCCGCAAGGGAGAGCTTGGAAAGAGAAAATATTTTCGTTATGGATGAGACACGTGCAATGCATCAGGACATCCGTCCCATTGAAATCGGAATCTTAAACCTGATGCCTCTAAAAGAAGAAACAGAGCTGCAGCTTTTGCGGGCCCTGTCCAATACGCCTTTGCAGGTGGACGTTACGTTTCTTGTGGTATCCAATCATGAGTCCAGAAATACGGCCACCAGCCATTTAAACAAATTTTATTACACCTTTGAACAGGTAAAGCACCGGAAGTTTGACGGGCTGATTATCACCGGGGCGCCCGTGGAGCAGATGGAGTATGAAAAAGTGGACTATTGGCAGGAATTTGAGGAAATCTGTGAATGGAGTAAGACGAATGTTACCTCCACCATGCATTTGTGCTGGGGCGCCCAGGCAGGGCTGTACCATCATTACGGTATTCCCAAATATCCACTGGGCAAAAAGATGTTTGGGGTATTCTGCCACTGTGTCAGAAACAGGAAGGTACCGCTGGTGCGGGGATTTGACGACTACTTTATGGCGCCACATTCCCGGCATACAGAAGTCCGCCGGGAGGACATCGAGAAGCACCAGGAGCTGACGATTCTGGCAGAATCGGAGGAGGCTGGCGTATTCCTTGTTATGGACACCGACGGAAAGAAGATTTTCGTCATGGGCCATCCTGAGTATGACCGGGTGACGCTTAACAACGAGTACATGCGGGACAAGAAAAAGGGGCTGCCCATTCAATTACCCAAGAACTATTACCCCGGGGACGACGATACCGCACGGCCCAATCTCCAATGGCGTTCCCACGCCAACAACCTGTACACCAACTGGCTCAATTACTACGTTTACCAGCAGACGCCTTACGAGTATACCAACAATGAGGAGATTGTGGGGAAATAGTCCCTGGTATTTGAAAACTAACCTTTGCAAAACAGGAATATTCTGTTATAATAGACAGGAATAAATAATCAGGAGGCATTAAAATGGCTGAAGACAGAAAAGCATATATGATAAAAGACGATAATCTGGGAGAGGTGCGCATTGCCGATGAGGTAATCGCCATCATCGCAGGACTGGCCGCCACTGAGGTGGAAGGAGTCAGCTCCATGGCCGGCAACATCACCAACGAGCTGGTGAGTAAGCTGGGTATGAAGAATCTGTCCAAGGGAATTAAAGTGGAAGTGACCGACAATACCGTCAGCGTGGAAGTAGCATTAAACATCGCCTTCGGCTACGCCATCCCGGAAGTATCTGCCAAAGTTCAGGAAAAGGTGAAAACAGCCATTGAGAACATGACCGGACTTGAAGTGAGCAGTGTCAATATTCGCATTGCTGCAGTGGATCTGGGGAAAAATAAATAGCGCAGGAAGGGGTGTTACAAAATAAGCGGAACCGGTTATTTTGCAGCACCCCTTGAAACATATGGATGGAAAAAGGAGCAAGAATGAGCAGACGGGAACTGAGGGAGCAGATTTTTAAAATGCTGTTCCGGGCACAATTCCATGAGACGGAGGAGCTGCCGGAGCAGCTGGCATTGTTTTTTGAAGAACTTGACAAAAAAGAAGAGGAGGATACCGCCTATATACAGAGAAAGTTTGACGCCATTATGAGTCAGCTTACGGAGATAGACAGACTGGTGAACGAGGCTGCCCAGGGCTGGAAGACCAGCCGCATGGGCAAGGTGGATTTATCCATTATTCGTCTGGCGGTATATGAGATGAAATTTGAGGAAGATGTTCCCACGGGAGTTGCCATCAATGAGGCGGTGGAGCTGGCCAAAGCCTATGGCACTGACGATTCCGCATCCTTTGTCAATGGGATACTTGCAAAATTAGTATGAACCGGAATGTATATACCGTAAGCCAGGTCAACGGCTATATTAAAAATATGTTCGCCCAGGATTTTATGATGAGCAGAATCTATGTGAAGGGCGAGGTATCCAACTGTAAATATCACCCTACCGGTCATATATATTTTACCTTGAAGGATGAGACAGGAGCCTTACAGGCAGTTATGTTTGCAGGCAGCCGAAAGGGGCTGGCCTTCCCCATGAAGAACGGGGACAACGTAATTGCATTGGGCTCTGTTGCTGTTTATGAGCGGGATGGGAAATATCAGCTGTACGCTAAGGAGATACTTTTGGATGGAGCCGGAGTCCTGTATCAGAGGTTTGAGGCCCTGAAAAAGGAACTGGCGGAGATGGGGATGTTTGCCCCGGAATATAAGAAGCCCATCCCGAAATATGCCCGCCGGGTGGGGATTGTCACCGCCTCCACCGGAGCGGCTATCCGGGACATTCAGAATATCGCCGCACGGAGAAATCCCTATGTGCAGCTGATCCTCTATCCTGCACTGGTGCAGGGAGAGGGAGA
>CAPNGW010000376.1 GCA_948665105.1 uncultured Lachnospiraceae bacterium | reverse complement strand
CCAGCACGTTGGAGACAACCACCGCTGAACAGCACCCGGTTCCGCAGCCCAGGGTCTCACCGGTGCCCCGTTCCCACTCCCGGATGCGAATATGACTCTCATCCACAACCTGGGCAAAGGTCACATTGGTCCGGGCCGGAAATAAATGATGGTGCTCCGTCAGCTTGCCATACTTTGCCACATCCAGCTCTTCCAGATTCTCGTCTGCATCCACAAACAGAACCGTATGGGGATTGCCCCAGGAAAGGGAGGAGGCTTTAAATTCCCGGTCTCCCACCGACAGTGGCTGGTGCAGGAATATGTCAAGCTCCGTGCGCACCGGCACTTTATCTGCCTTAAACTCCGGCTCTCCGATGGCGGCACTGATATTGATAACCTGGCCCTTATCCACCGTAAGCTCCACCGTCTGATTGCCGCCTATGGTCTCAATGGTAAGAACTGTCTTGTCCGTCAAACCGTGAAAGTATGCAAACTTGGCTGTACTGCGCAGAGCGTTTCCGCACATTTCTGCCTCCGTTCCGTCGGGGTTAAAAATCCGCATACGAAAATCGCAGGTCTCCGACGGACATACGAGTACCATGCCGTCGGAGCCTACGCCAAAATGCCGGTCTGATATTTCCCTTGCCAGCCGGTTCAAATCATTGATTTGCTGATTTATCATATTGATGTAGACATAGTCGTTGCCATACGCCTGCATCTTAGTGAATTGTACTTTCATGTTTTTCTTTCCTGATATGCTTTCTTCCAGAACTTTTATGCCAATGCCTGGGCCAAATCCGCAATGATATCGTCCACATGCTCGATACCGATGGAAATACGGATAAACCTCTCGTTAATGCCTAATTTCTTGCGGATATCATCGGGAATGGATTCATGGGTCTGGGTCAGCGGATAAGTAATCAATGTCTCCGTGCCGCCAAGGCTCTCCGCAAAAAGAATCATCTTTACACCTGACAAAAGCTGATGGGCGGTCTCTTCACTGTCCAGCTCAAAGGAAATCATTCCTCCAAAGCCCGTAGTCTGACCTATACTGATATCATATCCCACATGATCTTCAAAGCCTGCGTAGTAGACCTTCTTCACCTTGGGCTGCTTCCTCAGCCAATCCGCTACAATCCTGGCATTCTCGTTGTGCCTCTGCATCCGCAGGGACAGAGTCTTTAAGCCTCTTAAGACCAGCCAGGAGTCAAAAGGCGCCAGTCCGTTTCCTCTGGATTTTAACTGCATCCGGAAATGCTCACTCAAGGACGGCTCCTTTGTCACCACAATTCCGCAAATCACATCATTGTGCCCGCAGAGATATTTTGTCCCACTATGAACCACAATATCCGCCCCCAGCTCCAAAGGCCGCTGAAAATATGGTGTCAGGAAGGTGTTGTCCACAACCAGAAGAAGTCCGTGGGCCTTGGCCACCTCCGAAATCCTGCGGATATCCGCCACCTTCATCATGGGATTGGTGGGAGTTTCCACAAAAATCATTCGGGTGCTGGGGCGTATGGCTCCCTCCAGGGCATCCACATCCGCCATGTCCAGCCAGGTAAAATCACAGCCCACGTTTTTGAAAATATCCTCACAAATGCGGAAGGTTCCACCGTAGATATCATCGGACAAAATCACATGCTCTCCCGGATTCAGTATTCCGAACAGAGACATATTTGCCGCCTGCCCACTGGAAAAAGCAAAGGCATCTGTACCGCCTTCCAGAATAGCCATGGTCCGTTCCAGCTCCTGGCGGGTGGGATTCTGCAATCTGGTATAATCGTATCCAGTGGATACCCCAAATTCCCTGTGCCGAAAGGTGGCTGTCTGGAAAATAGGGAAGCTGACGGCCCCGGTTATGGGGTCGCAGCCCAATCCTCCATGTACAACTTTCGAATCAAAATGCAGATTCTCTTTCTTGTCAAACTCGTCATAATAACAGTCATTTACCATTCGTTTTCCTCCGTGGGCAAAAGCTTGTCAATATTGGTACTATTTAATGTTGGGGGCAAAAGGTATTTTGCCCCCATTCACTCTGAATTACTCCATACTTATGCTACTGTAATTACTTTTTTCGGGCATTTCTCTGCACATGCGCCACAGCCGATGCATTTCTCCTGGTCGATGTGAGCGATGTTGTTCTCCACTACCACCGCCTGGGAAGGACAGTTCTTCTCGCAGAGCTTACATCCGATACAGCCCACAGAGCAGGCCGCCATCACTTCTTTTCCCTTGTTCATGGAGGCGCACTGTACTTTGTATTTGGCGTCGTAGGGAACAAGCTCAATCAAATTCTTGGGACAGGCTGCGATACACTTACTGCAGGCCTTACATGCTTCCTTGTCTACCACGGCAATGCCGTCAATCACATGGATAGCGTCAAAGGGACAGGCCTTTACACAGTTTCCAAAGCCAAGACATCCATAATTACAGGATTTGGGACCGCCATTTGGCACGAAAGCCAGCATGGCACAATCCTCTTCTCCAAAATACTCGTAGTCCTTCTTTGCTTTCTCGCAGGTTCCACCGCATTTTACAAAGGCAACCATACGGGTGGAGTCGCCTGCCTCCACGCCCATAATCTCAGCTACCTTCGCCGCCACGGGGGCGCCACCTACA
>CAPNGW010000375.1 GCA_948665105.1 uncultured Lachnospiraceae bacterium | reverse complement strand
GATGTCACCGAGATGCTCATGGGCACCGAGGTTCCGCCCCGCCGCCAGTTCATTTACGAAAACGCCCGGGAAGCGGAGCTGGATATCTAAGGAAATACTGATTAAATCAGCATTTCCCATAAATTATTGGCAGATTTAAAAACTTCGTCTGCTCCCAATACCTTTTATAACAGAGAGGAAACGTTATGCAAGTAAAAGATAACATCATCCGCACCGAATATTCGGAGGTGATGCAAAAATCCTATATCGATTACGCCATGAGCGTGATTATCTCCCGTGCCCTTCCCGACGTTCGTGACGGTCTCAAGCCCGTTCAGCGGCGCACCCTCTACGACATGTATGAGCTGGGCATCCGCTATGATAAGCCCTACCGAAAGTGTGCCCGTATTGTGGGAGACACCATGGGTAAATACCACCCCCACGGGGACAGCTCCATTTACGACGCTCTGGTGGTCATGGCCCAGGAATTTAAAAAGGGCCTTCCCCTGGTGGACGGGCACGGCAACTTTGGCTCCATTGAAGGAGACGGAGCCGCCGCCATGCGTTACACCGAGGCGCGCTTACAGAAAATCACCCAGGAGGCCTACCTTTCGGACCTTGACAAGGATGTGGTGGATTTCATCCCCAACTTTGATGAGACCGAGAAGGAGCCCTCCGTCCTGCCTGTAAAAGTTCCCAATCTCCTGATTAACGGTGCAGAAGGAATTGCCGTGGGTATGGCCACCAGCATTCCCCCCCACAATCTCAGCGAGGTGATTGACGGCGTCAAGGCTTATATGAAGAATCCCGATATCACCACGGAGGAGATGCTTCATTACATTAAGGGCCCGGATTTTCCCACCGGAGGAATTGTGGTCAATAAGGATGAGCTGGCAGCCATCTATGAGACGGGTATGGGCAAAATCAAAATCCGGGGTAAGGTGGAGGTGGAGAAGGTAAAAGGCGGCAAGGAACGCCTGGTGATTACCGAGATTCCCTACCCCATGATTGGCGCCAACATTGGAAAATTCTTAAATGACATCGGCGCGCTGGTGGAAGCCAAAAAGACCAACGATATTGTGGATATTTCCAACCAGTCCTCCAAGGAGGGCATCCGCATTGTGCTGGAGCTTAAAAAAGGCTGTGATGTGGAGAATCTCTGCAACATGCTCTACAAGAAGACACGGCTGGAGGATACCTTTGGTGTAAATATGCTGGCAGTGGCCGACGGACGCCCGGAGACCATGGGTATCGTGCCCATTATTCGTCATCACGTGAACTTCCAGTACCAGCTTGCCACCCGCAAATACAAGACTCTCCTGGCCAAGGAGCTGGACAAAAAGGAGATTCAGGAGGGCTTGATTCAGGCCTGTGATGTCATTGATTTGATTATTGAGATTTTAAGGGGCAGTAAAAATATAAAGGATGCCAAGGCCTGCCTCACCGACGGTGAGACAGGGAACATCCGGTTTAAGTCCGAAGCTTCCCGGAAGCAGGCTTCTCGTCTGCGCTTCACCCAGCGGCAGGCAACGGCCATTCTGGAAATGCGGCTTTACAAACTGATTGGGCTGGAAATTGAGGCTCTCATGAAGGAGCATGAGACCACCCTTAAGAATATTGCAGAATATGAGGAAATTCTGGGGAACCGGGGCGCCATGGCCCGGGTGATTGTCCGGGAGCTGGAGCATTTCCAGAAGGAGTATGGTCAGGCAAGAAAAACCCTGGTTGAGAATGCCAAGGAAGCCGTTTATGAGGAAAAAAAGGTGGAGGAAATGGAAGTGGTGGTGCTGCTAGACCGCTTCGGCTATGTGAAAACCATCGACGTTCCCACCTATGAGCGGAACAAGGAAGCGGCGGACGCAGAGAACAAGTATGAAATTCGCTGCATGAATACGGACAAGCTCTGCATCTTTACCGACACGGGCCAGCAGCATCTGGTGAAGGTGATGGAGCTTCCCTTCGGAAATTCAGGGACAAGGGAATCCCCCTTGACAATGTGAGCAACTACAACAGCAGCGCGGAGTCCATGACGGCTATTTTCAATTTGGGAAGCCTGACCCAGGCAAGACTGCTCTTTGCCAGCAGCAGCGGTATGCTAAAGCAGGTGGAAGGCAGTGAGTTCGATGTGGCCAAGCGCACTACGGCGGCCACCAAGCTAAATGCAGGCGATACCCTGTTGTTCGTGGGGGCTGTCACCGGCAGTGAGACCATTGTATTGCAGACGGAGAAAGGGATGTTCTTAAGGTTTCCTGCCTCTGATGTGCCGGAGAAGAAGAAGGGCGCTGTGGGTGTCCGGGGGATTAAGCTGGCGGAGAAGGACGCTGTGGAGGGTGTTTACCTGCTGGGAGAGCAGGAGGAGCATACCATCACCTATAAGGATAAGGAAATAGCCCTGCATCGGCTGCGGATTGGGAATCGGGATGCCAAGGGTGTGAAGAAATAGATTAAGAACCTGTCGGAAGTGATACTGTGGCTTTTTGGCTGTGTATTGGCAGGCCCTAATATGTAAAATATATGAAGTGTATGGGAGATGACAGCGCATGGAGCATTGCTTACAGCTATTTGACCAAACAACCGCAGACTGGTTTGAGACAACCCTGGGAGAGCCCACGCTGGTGCAGCAGGCGGCCTGGCC
>CAPNGW010000374.1 GCA_948665105.1 uncultured Lachnospiraceae bacterium | reverse complement strand
CACAAGGTCATATCTGCCCGCTCTTTTGGCCACCATCCTCCTGGCCTCCTGAGGGGCCTGGGTGGGGTGAATGGTGACCTCGTACCCTTCCTTCACAAACGTGTCCACAATCCCCAAAAGCTTGTTCTTAATCTGTCCTTTTCCTGAGTGAGGGTTAAACACAAATAGCAGCTTCTTCCTCTTCATCCCTGCTCATCACCCTTTTCCCTGAAGGCACGCCCCAATGGTTTCCACGGCTTTTGCTGCGTCTGCTCCCTCCGAGCGGACTGTCACTTCCCTGCCGTTGCTGCTTAAAAGGCTCATCATCCCCATAATGCTCTTGGCATTGATTCTGCCCTCATTCTCCAGCTCAATGTACACCGTGCCGGAAAACTGATTTGCCACCTGCACAAACCGCGCAATCTCACTGGCATCCACATTCTCTTTAAGGTCCATTTTGATTTTCTTTTCCAAAGTCCCCTTCCTCCTTATACGATGTTCTTATCTTTTAGCTCCTCTGCAATGCTGCTGATTTTCCTAAGACGGTGATTGACGCCGGATTTGCCCACCGGCGGGCTCAACATAGCTCCCAGCTCCTTTAATGCCGCTTCCGGGAATCGAAGCCGAAGCACAGCAATCTCCATAAGCCCCTCTGACAGAGTGTGAAGACCCACGGTATCCTCAATATACCGGATATCCTCCACCTGCTTCACCGCCGCATTCACCGTCTTGTTGATATTGGCTGTCTCGCAGTTTACCTGGCGATTGACGGAATTACGCATCTCCTTCAAAATCCGGACATTCTCCAGATTCATCAGGGCCACATGGGCCTCCATGATGCCCAGCATATCCACAATCTGAGAGCCTTCCTTTAGGTAAACCACATGGCATTTCTTACGGAGAACAATCTTCGCATCCAGCTCAAAGCTGTGAATCAGGCTCTTAAGCTGCTCCGCCCTGGCAAAATCCTGGCATACAATCTCAAAATGATAAGCCTTCTCCGGATCGCTCATGGAACCGGCGGCCAGAAAAGCTCCCCGCAAAAATGCCCGTTTGCAGCAGGCATTTTTCACCAGAATACCATTTACCAGCTCCTCTCCCTTAAGCTCACTCTCCCAAGCGTCTGTCCACTTCACCGCGGACAGTATCTTGTGTATCTCCTCCGGGTCCCTCACCGACACCACGCAGGTCCGTCCCTTACCCAGGTAAGGCGTCTGGCTCACAGTAAGGGCCGGATTGGCATCAAAGATTTTCTTTAAAAGGGTAAAATATTTTTTGGCCAGGGTGACATTCTCTGTGGAAACCTTAAGCTCCCTGCCCTGGCTGCTTCCAGACATCCTTCCCAGGAAGCCCAGAATCGCCGCCAGCTCTGCCAGCTGACAATGGCGGCTTTTGGGGAGCTGCCTGGCCAACTCTTCTTTTACTTCACTTGAAAATGACATTTACTTTCCTCTGAGAGCGTCCTTGCCCATATCCCGGTGCTCGATTTTGATTCCATACTCATTCTGGCCCTTCAACCGGAAAAACAGTTCATTGGCCAGCGTCACAGAACGATGCTTGCCACCGGTGCAGCCGATACTGATAATCAACTGATTCTTGCCCTCGGCAATGTAATGGGGGATGAGGAACTCCACCATATCCTGAAGCTTGTCCAGAAATTCATGGGCTTCGGGAAACTTTAAGACAAACTCCTGAATCTCCCTGTCATTCCCGGTTTTGGGCCGCAGCTCTACCAGATAATAGGGGTTGGGCAGAAACCGCACATCAAAGACCAAATCCGAGTCCACCGGGATTCCATACTTAAAGCCAAAGGACAGCACGGTGATAAACAAGGAGCGGTAGTCCTTGTCCTCCACAAAGATTTTCTCCAGCTCTCCCTTTAATTCCCGGGTCAAAAGCTGGCTGGTATCTATAATAAAATCCGCCTGCCGACGCAGAAATTCCACACGCTTCCGCTCAAGGGCAATCCCCTTGTCCACACGCTCTCCTCCCGCCAGGGGATGGATTCTGCGGGTCTCCTTGTACCGACGTACCAGCACACTGTCCTCCGCATCCAGAAAGAGAATCTCAAAATTCATTCCCTCCTCCTTCATGTGGAGAAGAATGCTGGACAGCTCCTCCAGGGATTGGCCGCTTCGTATGTCCACCCCCACAGCCACCTTGTCAAGCCCCGCATTCTCTATCTCCGTCATTTGGGAAAATTTCTCCAGCAGGGGGATGGGCAGATTATCCACGCAGAAGTAACCGATGTCCTCCATCATTTTCAAGGCTGTACTTTTTCCTGCCCCGGACATACCGGTGAGAATCACAAAACGCATGGGCGTCCCTCCTTAGAATTCACCAATCATTCTTACTTCCGTCTCCATGTCCACGCCGAACTTCTCCTTCACTGTCTTTTGCACATGGCGAATCAGCGTAAGGATATCCTCTGCGGTGGCGTCTCCCCGGTTAATGACAAATCCACAGTGCTTCTCGGACACCTGGGCGCCGCCCACCTGAAAGCCCCGAAGCCCTGCGTCCATAATCAGCTTTCCTGCAAAATAGCCCTTGGGGCGCTTGAAGGTGCTTCCGGCGCTGGCATATTCCAGGGGCTGCTTCTGGGCCCTTTGGTTACTTAAAAGCTCCATTTTAGCACG
>CAPNGW010000373.1 GCA_948665105.1 uncultured Lachnospiraceae bacterium | reverse complement strand
ATGAAGGTGGCCCGGGTGGAAGGCGCCAACGGAGGGCTTGACACCAACTATGAAGGTAAGGCCAGGGCGGCAGTCGATATTCTGACAAAGGAAGACTATGATTTTGTCTATGTACACGTGGAAGCGCCGGATGAAATGGGACACCAGGGAGATATGCAAAAGAAGGTGCAGGCCATCGAGCATGTGGATAAGCGGGTAATAGCTCCTATTTTTGAAGGATTGAAAGAGGCGAAGGTTCCCTTCCGCCTGCTGGTTTTGCCGGACCACCCGACGCCCGTCTCCATAAGGAGCCACACCGGGGAGGATGTACCTTACCTCATTTATGATGACACGAAGTTACAGAAGCAATCCTGGAAATATAATGAGCGGGAGGCGGCAAAAAGCGGCCATTATATCGGCAAGGGACATGAGCTTATGAATTATCTGATATAGATACGGGAGGATAGTATGCTGATTGTGAAAAAGTTCGGAGGAAGCTCCGTGGCCGATAAAGAGAGAATATACCATGTGGCCAGGCGCTGCATAGAAGATTACCGGAATGGCCATGATGTGGTGGTGGTATTGTCGGCCATGGGAAAGACTACCGATAAACTCATTGAGATGGCAAAAGATATCAATCCCAATCCCTCCAAGCGGGAGATGGATATGCTCCTTGCTACAGGTGAACAGACATCTGTGGCGCTGATGTCCATGGCCATGGGCGCTCTGGGAGTGCCCAGCGTCTCCCTGAACGCTTTTCAGGTGGCCATGCACACCTCCTCCGCCTACGGAAATTCCCGCTTTAAGCGCATTGATTCCGAGCGCATCCGCCATGAGCTGGACAGCAGGAAAATCGTAATCATCACCGGCTTTCAGGGGGTGAACAAATATGAGGATATCACCACTCTGGGAAGAGGCGGCTCCGACACCACGGCTGTGGCCCTGGCGGCGGCTTTGAAGGCAGAGAGCTGTGAGATATACACCGATGTGGAGGGCATTTATACCGCGGACCCCCGCATTGTACCCAATGCCAGGAAATTAGAAGAGATTACCTATGATGAAATGCTGGAGTTGGCCACGCTGGGGGCAAAGGTGCTTCATAACCGCTCCGTGGAGCTCGCCAAAAAATATGGGGTTCAGTTGGTTGTGCGCTCCAGCTTGAATTCTGCAGAAGGAACCATTGTGAAGGAGGAAGTTGACGTGGAGAGCATGCTGATTAGTGGAGTAGCAGTTGATAAGAATACCGCCCGCATTGCAGTCATCGGAGTGAAGGATGCGCCGGGCATCGCTTTTAAGATTTTTGACTTGCTGGGCAAGAAGAATCTGAATGTGGACATTATCATCCAGTCTATCGGACGGGACGGAACCAAGGATATCTCCTTTACCATTGCCAGGGATGATGTGCAGGAAGTGGTTGCTTTGCTCAATGAAAACAAAAGCCGTATTACGGCGCAGCGTATTGAAGTGGATGAGACCATTGCCAAGGTCTCTGTGGTGGGGGCAGG
Source organism: uncultured Lachnospiraceae bacterium (assembly GCA_948665105.1). GTDB lineage: Bacteria > Bacillota > Clostridia > Lachnospirales > Lachnospiraceae > 14-2. The sequence goes on along the minus strand of CAPNGW010000373.1, from coordinate 1,134 downwards.
CATGCAGTCCAACCCAGGGGTGGCTGCCAAAATGTTTGAGGCCATCTACAATGCAGGCATCAATATCCGTATGATTGCCACTTCAGAAATTCGCATCACTGTTCTGCTGGATGAATCGGACGCAGAAAAGGCCATGCGTGTGGTGCATGACCGATTCATTGAAGATTAAACTCTGTATTCTACGTGCTCCCGGGGGATGGACTCTTCCGGGAGCCTTTTTGTTACGTCGAGATAGAAAACCACCGAGGTCTGGCGCATATAAGGAACCAGCCAGAAGAAGCCCAGCCCGCAGCTTAAAAGGGCAAGGAACGACCAGCCGATAAAGCTTAAGCCAATGTAAAACAGGCGTCCCTTATTGCCCTGCATGAGTGTATAGCTTTGCCGGAGAGACTCCACCACACCGATGGAATCGTATTCCGCCAGGAGGGTATGGGTCAGGGCTAGGTGCAGGGATACATAAATATTCAGGGAAGCCCCTGCCAGAAATAGCAAAATCCCCAAAGACAGAAGGGGAAGGGAAACGCCGGTGCCTATGGATCCCATAATGCACAAATAGCCTGGCAGAAGCAATACAGCCCCAATCAGAGAGGTCAGAAGGCTCACCAGGATGAAACGGTCTGGCCTCCGCTGGAAGCAGGAGAAAAGCTCCGAGAAGGAAGGATACTCTCCCCGGGCCAAAGCCAGGTGAATGCGGGTGAGTCCTCCATACAGTATGGAAGCCACCAGCCCCACGGCGAAGGTGACAAGCTGGTACATAATAAAGCTCGCCAGGGACCTTGTGGGATTTAAAACAATCTGAAAGGGCATAAGAACCACAGCGGAAATCAGGCCTGCCACTACAGCAGCTCCCATGGGAAGCCCATAATGGCCCAGCAGATGTCCTCTGGCAATTCGTTTTAGTTCTGCAGAAGTTCGCCTCATGTATTGGAATCTCCGTTCTTTGTATAAGTGATGGGGCAAGCCTGATACTTGTCCCTATGCGGCAGTATCCACATACTGGCCTTTTAACGCATCCTCCTGCTGTGCTTTTAAGTTCTTCACATAGGGGTTCTCCTCGTTGCCGTATTTGATGGTTGTGTTGGTGGTGCCGCCGGACACAAAGGCCCTGCCGCACTCCGGGCAGACGGAGGTATG
>CAPNGW010000372.1 GCA_948665105.1 uncultured Lachnospiraceae bacterium | reverse complement strand
CTTAAAAATTTTTATGACAAGAAAAGCGGCACAGGCTTTGACTATGCCTTCCGTTATCCGGGCATGAACAAGGTGATGCAGGCCGCCGGGCGGGTCATCCGCACAGCCACGGACCGGGGAATCATCCTTCTTTTGGATGAGCGTTTTTTGCAGTATGACTACCGGAGGCTGTTCCCAAGAGAGTGGGAGGAGTATCATATCTGTAATAAGGAAACGGTGGCCCAGGAGCTTAAGGCTTTTTGGGATAAGGCTTGAGGACATCGGTCCGGCCAATCAGGTAATCTGTGCTGGTCCGATGGTAGTCAGCCAGCTTCGATAAAATTTCTGTGGGAATTGCCCGCTCGTCATTTTCGTATCTGGAATAGGTTCTCTGAGACACATGAAGATAGGTTGCGATGTCTGTCTGTGTTAAGTCTTTGTCTTCTCTCAGGTTGCGGATTCTTTCATAAATCATGTTTTGTCACCTCATCTTTTTCTTCCATCAGCAGTCAAACAGCCGCATTTGTGTAGACGGCTGCTTTCTTGTCTGCATTTTTATTTTGACAGTATACTTTAGACCAAAATGGTCTATTGACATTTAGACTAATTTGGTCTAAAGTATATGTAGAAAAAGAAAAGAATATGTCGAAACAGGGGAGCAGCAGATTATGAAAATCAAAGTGGCAATTTTGGAACAGGATCAAAGCTATTTGAATCGCATGGCATCTGTTTTTGGTACTAAGTATGCGGATAAATTTGAACTTTATTCCTTCTCGGATCCGTCGGTTGCCTTGGCCACCTTGGAGAAGGCACGTATTGACGTTCTGGTGGCCGGGGATGCTTTTGAGATTGATTTGAGTCTTCTGCCAAAGCGGTGCGGATTCGCTTATTTTGTAGATTCGGCAGACGTGGATACAATCCGTAACCAGAGGGCCATCTGTAAATTTCAGAAAGCGGATTTGATTTACAAGCAGATTTTAAGCATTTATTCGGAGAATGCAGGTAGCCTGTCGGGGATGAAGCTGGGTGATGATTCCGGCAGAGTCATTGCCTTTACTTCTCCCAGCGGCGGCGTAGGAGCATCTTCCATGGGGGCGGCCTGTGCCCTGCATTTTGCTGCCCAAGGGAAAAAAACATTATATTTGAATCTTGAGAAATATGGTTCCTCGGATGTGTTCTTCCAGGCGGAAGGACAGTTTGATATGAGCGATATTATTTTTGCGTTAAAAAGTAAGAAGGCCAATCTTCTTTTAAAATTGGAAAGCTGTGTCAAGCAGGATAAGGGGGGAGTGTACTTTTATTCCGGTTCCAAGATTGCCCTGGATATGCTGGAGCTTGAGGGGGAGGATGTTTTACGGCTGATTTCGGAACTGAAACTATCAGGCTCCTATGAGAATATCATTCTGGACTGCGATTTTAGCCTGGAGAAGGAGATGCGAAATATTTTGCACGAAACGGACGCCATCGTGTGGGTGGGAGACGGCTCCAAAGTTTCCAATACGAAGCTTGTAAGAGCGTATCAGGCCCTGGCTACCATGGAGATGAATGAGGATGCTCCCTTGACCAATCGGATCAGCCTTGTCTATAACAAATTCAGCAACAAGACGGGGACTATGGTTGAGGGCATTGAGATAAGAAATTTAGGCGGAGCGCCAAGGTATGAACACGCAGCCACAGAACAGGTGTTAAGGCAGCTGTCGGCAATGGAAATTTTTGACAAAATAAATTAAGTCGGTGAATGCAGATGGATTTTGAGAGAGAACAGGAATTTGTGGGGGAGATAAAACGGTATGTGACGGAGAACCTTCCCTTAAGTAAGCTGAGTGATGAGGAATTGGAAGAGCAGGTGGAGGAAATTGTCCTTGCCCGCATGGGTGGACAGTATTGCTCCATCCAGCAGCGGGTGTCCATCGTTTCCCAGGTGTACAGCTCCATTCGGGGATTTGGGCTTTTGGACTCCATCATCAGTGATGATACCATTACGGAGGTTATGATTAACGGGCCGGAAAATGTGTTTATTGAGCAAAACGGACGGCTCTTTAAGCTGGATAAGCAGTTTGAGAGTCAGCGGCGGCTGGAGGATGTGATACAGCGAATTGTAGGCTTGGCCGGACGGGAGGTGAACCAGGCAAACCCCATTTGTGATACCCGGCTACCGGACGGCTCCCGTGTGAATGTGGTGTTGCCGCCCATTGCCCTGTGCGGGCCAACGCTGACCATTCGTAAGTTTTCCAAGACGCCTATGACCATTGAGAAGCTGATTGCATATGGCTCCATTACCCAGGAGATTGCAGATAAGCTTAAGCTGCTGGTTCAGGCAAAATATAATATTTTCATCAGCGGAGGCACCGGATCCGGAAAAACCACCTTCTTAAATGCCCTTTCTAATTATATCCCGAAGGATGAGCGTGTCATTACCATAGAGGACTCGGCGGAGCTGCAGATTACCGGGGTGGAGAACCTGGTGAGCTTAGAGACCAGAAATGCCAACGCGGCGGGAGCCGGGCAGATTACCATAAGAGATTTGATTAAATCCTCCCTGCGTATGCGTCCGGAGCGGATTGTGGTGGGGGAGGTCCGGGGAGGCGAGGCTCTGGATATGCTGCAGGCTATGAACACCGGCCATGACGGCTCTCTCTCAACG
>CAPNGW010000371.1 GCA_948665105.1 uncultured Lachnospiraceae bacterium | reverse complement strand
GGGCCCATGGACATTGCAATGAGGTGGCTGTCCGGATACCGGTCCTTCACCGAAAGTACAGCTTCCATCAGGTGCAATACATCCTGCCGGCATTCCGGCATCACCGCCAGCTTTGCAAAATCCGCCCCTGCCTGAATCATTCTGGTGAGGCTGTCTGTCATCATGTCCACGGAGGGTGTTTCCTGAAAATTATGCTGGGAGCAGACCACCTTCACTTCTGTCTGCTTAAGCCCGGCAATCACCGACACTCTGTCCTCCACTCTGCAGACAGTCTCCTTTGATTCCCTGGTCCCAAAGAATTCAAAATCCACCATATCCACCGCGCCGCTTTCTGCAACTCTTTGAATCAATTCAAGATATTGTTCCTGGCAAAGTTGGCCTTCTCCCCCCTGCTCTTTGCTGCGGAAGGTGCACAAAAACACCGTATGTGCAAGTAATGGCTTCAGCTTTCCAAGCAGCGAGACAACCTTTTGGGTATCCTCCACTGACTCATACCAGTCCATACGCCACTCTATCATCGGAACGCCTTGTTTTACCATGGTACCTATGGTTCTCTCAATGTCTGCTTCGGTGCGCTCCACCACGGGCACACAAATTACCGGCTTTTTCCCTGTTCCAAATATATGTCCCTTTTGCTCCATTTCCTGATATCCCCCGCCAGAAACTCTTTGTCATGCCAAAAGGAGATGCTAGGCCCGGAACACACCCATACCATTGTCTTCCAGCTCTTTCGTAATGGCCAGAATACGCTCAAACTCTCCTACCAGCTCTGCAGATATCTTCTGTGCCTGGGCGAGCCCCTGTTTCGCCTCACCGGTTTTCTCATCCCATACCGCTTTCAACACTGTCTTTCCGATATGATGGAGTTGTCCGTGTCTCTGCTCCAATGAATCCCATATTTTGCGAATCTCAGGATTTTGGGGTGTGACAGCAAAATAGAAATGCCCGAACCCACAGCGGGTGGGGTCTGTCTGCAACGGCATGGTAACTCCTGTCTCCACAATCTTCTGCAAGGTTTTTACCCAGTTTTGATGAGCAGTAATGGCACTTCGCACTGCATTCTGGAATATCTGGTTGTTCAGCATATAAAAAGCATCTTGTCCCATACTTCCCATCAGCTTTGCGCTGTCGTCCATCACGGTCTCAATCTCCCGGACGGGCTTGGTAATATTACGGGTACTGCCCACAATCTTGTGGATGGTCTCTCCATTTTCACAAAGGACCCTGTGCTCCGACTCAAGGCGCTCCACGTTTCCTTCCAGATCCACCACCGCATCCCGAATGGCCTGACTCATGGCCTCCGTGCACTCTATGGCCTCCGAAACCTTCGTCACATTCTCACGGTTCTGACGATTTCCTTCCATCACTCTTTGAAGCTGATCATTAATGCCCTGGAGAGAATTCACCGTAACATCGAAATGCTGGGAGCTCTTTTTGCTGGCCTCCTGAATGTCGGACACAAACCCCTCCATATTGGCGGTAAGGTTGGTAGTCTCCTCTGACAGCTTGCTGATTTCCTGCGCCACAATGGCAAACCCCCGACCTGCTTCCCCGGCCCGTGCCGCTTCAATGGAGGCGTTTAAGGACAGAAGGTTTGTCTGGGAGGAGATTCCGTTGATGGCCAAAATCACCTGGTTCATATTCTCAATAATCATCATGAGATTGTCCATATCAGATTTCATTTCCTTGGACTGTTCAATGGTCTGGTTGGAGGTCTCCATCACTTCCATTAAGTGATCACGGTTCCGGTCCATACCCGCTAAAATGTCATCCGTGCAGCCAGCAACACCGGAAATTGCTTCCGTTAGTCCATCATTGGCCTTTTCCACATCCTGGGCATTGCGGCCGGTCAACTCCGACACTTCCTGAATACTTTTTGCCACATCAAAGAGCCGTTCACTGGCCACTTCCAGCTTCTCCGCATGCTCTTCCAATGCCAAATCCAGAGCGCTCATTTTAATTACCGCATCCAGAACCTTTCCCATGGCTTCCTGAAAACGTGCCTTACCTTCCTGTAGCCGCTTATGTATTGCAATAACATCTGCAGGTCCCGAATCATTCAGGGGCTTCATATCACTTAAGTCCCGCAGGATTTTCTTATAACTGCCCATATACATTCTCCTTTCATCTTTTGCAGCAGATTTATTTTATTTTCTCAATTTCATGTACGTTTGTCAATATTTTCTTAGCTGTTTTTTTTCATCATTCATACTTATTTTACGTTCTTCCAAAGGATTTTTCCCTTTACAGGGCTTACTCTCTTCTGCTATAATGTCACTGAAAATTTTAAGACTTCTGCTCCATGGCAGATAAGTCCGAAAAATCTATTCCGTAAACAGGAAAGGGACGAACTTGGATAATCAGATGACTGCGTTGAATTATGAGATAACGGGCCACACCGGCCTGACCGCCCTTCTGGGGAGCCCGGTGGCCCACAGCATTTCTCCGCAAATGCATAATGAAGCCTTCCGGCAGCTTGGTCTTGACTATGTGTATTTGGCCTTTGATGTAACGCCAAAGTATTTGGCGGAGGCTTTCGCCGGCTTAAAGACAATTGGCATTCAGGGTTTTAACCTGACCATGCCGCTAAAAGCCGCCATCCTTCCACTCCTCGATGACCTTACCCCTGCTGCCCGGCTGGCCCAG
>CAPNGW010000370.1 GCA_948665105.1 uncultured Lachnospiraceae bacterium | reverse complement strand
GCCGACAGTCAGATTGGGCGGGCGCTAAAGGAGCTGTCCGCTGTGACGGATTACGATGAAATACTTCACAGCCTTTTGGGGCAGCTTTCAGATATTGACAGCCTCTTAAACGATTTTAACCGGGAGCTTTCGGCTTACCAGGCGGATGCAGAATTTTCCGACGAAGAATTTTACCGTGTGGAGCAGCGTCTTACACAAATCAATGGCTTGAAAGCAAAATACGGTGACAGCATTGAAAAAATTCTGGAAGAAAAAGGGATAAAGGAAGTAAGGTATGAAACCTTAAAGAACTACGAACAATATCTGGAAGGCTTAAGAAGCCGTCTGGAAGGCGCAAGGAGCAGCCTGGAGAAGATGTGCCGGGAAGTATCTGCCATACGGAAAAAACGCGCGGTTGCCCTTTCTGGACAGGTGAGAGAGGCATTGTCCCAGCTGAATTTTATTGATGTGATTTTCGAGATAGAATTTCGCCAAACACCGGATTATACGGCGGAGGGCACGGACGAGACGGAATTTCTCATATCCACCAATCCCGGAGAAGCGCCAAAGCCTTTAAGCAAAGTGGCCTCCGGCGGAGAATTGAGCCGGATTATGCTGGCTTTAAAAACAATTCTGGCGGAAAATGATTCCATTGAAACTATGATTTTTGACGAAATTGACACCGGAATCAGTGGCCGCACGGCGCAGATGGTGGCGGAGAAGATGAATGTCATCGGCAGAAAGCATCAGGTCATCTGTATCACCCACCTGCCGCAGATTGCAGCCATGGCGGATCATCATTATCTCATTGAAAAATCCGTGGTGGAGAATACAACGGTTTCCACCATCTGTCAAATGAAGGAGGAGGAGAGTATACTGGAGCTGTCCCGGATGATTGGCGGCGTGAAGGTTACGGATACCGTGAAAGAGAGTGCCAGGGAAATGAGAACACTTGCACTTTCAGTTAAAAAATCCCAGAGTGAATGACACAGGAACTTCACATACTAGAGGAGCGAAGGATAGTATATCTGGCTGTCAGAAGATTCGTAGTATGGAAAGGAATGTGAAGATATGTGGTATAATAAATTCCAGAAACGATGCAGATGGCTGGCCTTTACAGGTTTTGTTTCCATCTGCGTCTTTTTTTATGCGCTGTTGGTGCAGTCGATTCCCGATACCATCCGGATTGTGGCCGGACGGGAAGAGACCTTTGATTTGAAGGTTCCGGTGACCGGGGAAGTAAGCGGGGATGGCGCAGAGGTGTTTACCAACCAGAGCCCTCTTGTGGACAGCGGGAACCTCCATATTGATATGAACGATGCTTTCACACTGGAATCTCCCCGGGAAGGGGAATTTTCCATTGTCTGTAAGCTGTTCGGCATCTTCTCCTTAAAGGAAGTCTCCGTTGAGGTGGTGAACGAGGAAATGGTGGTTCCCTGCGGAATTCCCGTGGGTATCTATGTGAAGACCGACGGGATTTTGGCCATTGGGACAGGGGCGGTGACCAGCGTGGATGGTATGAATTATGAACCGGCCTACGGTGTAATCAAAAGCGGAGACTATATTAAGACGGTGAATCGTGAGGTTGTAAATACCAAGGAATCGTTGATTGAAAAGATTAATCGGTACGGCTCTAAGGACGTGATTCTGGGGATTTTGCGAAACGGGGAGTATATGGACTTAAGGGTGTCGCCGGTTCAGACCGGAGAGAGTGAGTACAAGGTGGGAATCTGGGTCCGTGACGATATGGCAGGGGTGGGAACCATGACATATTACACCACCGGAAGGCGTTACGGGGCTTTGGGGCACCCAATCAGCGACGCAGATACCGGTACCATGATTCAGATGGGGGAGGGGAAGCTCTATGAGACAAAGATTGTAGGGATTACCCGGGGCGAGAAGGGCCAGCCCGGGGAACTGGCAGGCATCATCGACTACCGGGACAGGTATATGCTGGGAACTGTGGCAGGCAATTCCCAGACGGGAATCTACGGTGCATTAAACAGGATTCCGAGTGAACTTGCCCGTACGGATTTTCTGGAGATTGGCTTAAAGCAGCAGATGGAAATAGGACCGGCAAAAATCATAAGCTATGTGTCAGGGCAGAGACAGGAGTACGATATCACCATCACATCCCTGGACTTTAACAATGCCAGCGCCAACAAGGGAATTCAGTTTCAGGTCACAGACCAGGAGCTGTTAAAGCTTACCGGAGGCATTGTTCAGGGAATGAGCGGCAGTCCTATCATCCAGAACGGAAGGCTGGTGGGGGCGGTGACTCATGTGTTCATTCAGGACCCCACAAAGGGGTATGGTGTCTTTATTGAGAATATGTTGAAATTATTAGAAGATTTTTGATAAATTTCACGGGTAGTACCGAGGAATTGACAGGTAAATGACGGAATATTTTGAAAATTTCGACAAAATAGCCGCTAAATACCCGGAAAAGTTTTCTGTATGTCGAATAAATAAGAACGGTTTTCATTGAATCCGGGGCACAAGACGCTTATAATACAAATAGTTTCTTTTTTAGAGATTATTTTGAAAAATAGCAGGAGGACACCCGAGATGGATAAGCTGAATGTGGCAATTGCAGATGATAACGAAAGGATGGTACACTTATTAAGCGATATTATAAGGAGTGATGACGAACTACAGGTGGTAGGAACGGCGAAAGATGGAGAAGAA
>CAPNGW010000369.1 GCA_948665105.1 uncultured Lachnospiraceae bacterium | reverse complement strand
GCCCTTGCCGCCCCCCTGCCACATTTCTCCCAGAGCTGCCACGTTGGCGTCATTTCCCGCCTTCACCGGAATCCCATCCATCTTCTCAGACAAATCCCTGGCCACCGATACGTTCTTCCAGCCCAGATTGACGCAGAGTGCAACATTCCCTTTACCGTCCACCGGTCCCGGAATGCCGATGCCGATGCCCTGTATCTCCTCCGGGGAAATATGTCTCTCCTCCATCTTGCCTCTCAATGCCAATGCCACATTGTCAAGAATATGCTGGCCCTGGCCGCTGGTATCCGTGGGAATCTCCCACTTATCCAGCAACATGCCCGTGGTCTCAAACAAGCCTATCTTGCAGGTGGTTCCACCCACATCCACACCAAAACCGTATTTTTTCATCTTGTATCCCTCACTCCATGATATATTCTGTTGTTTGACTGCCTTTCTGTTCCTGTCCGGCCCAACCATAAGTGCAGCCGTACCACTTCCTTACCCCCGTACCTTGCCCGTAAAATCCCGGACTGTAATTTTAATCACTGCCACTATAGAGACCAGACGCGGGTAAAATTCAAATTCCCTTTGGGAATACTGGCGCATCAGCGCCTTGAGCCCCTTCATTTTCTCCTGGGGGTCTTCCACCAGTTCCGCTTCTCCATTGCCGATAACGCTGGCAAACCGAAAGGAATGCTGACAGGGCTTCTCTCCCTCCACCAGCTGGTGGTCACAGTCCACCGCAAATCCTACGTGGGGATTTTTCCGAAGTAAATCTATCTTCTTCCCCTCCAGGGCTCCGTGAAGATAGAAGGTCAACTGCCCTTCCTCCCAGGTATAGCCGTAATTCATGGGCAGCATATAGATGTCGTCGCCGTCGTGAAGCCCCAGATGTATCACCTGAGCCCGGGCGATAATTTTGACGATTTCTTCTCTGTCTGTCACAAGTCCATCTTGTTTTGACATCTTCCCCTCCTCTTGCCCCTGTCTCCGGACACATTTTACACGTCCGTCATACCTGGCATTCCTTGTGCAGCGCAATTAGCGCACTTTACGTTTCATTTCCATCACTTTTACAAAACCGGGGTCAGCCTCCATCACAACTGCCGTGCGCTTTCCTTCCTGATTCAGCACAAGAGTATAGAGCTTTTCCGGCTCCGACTGATTGCAGAAATATTTGGTCACCTGCTGGGTCTCCACCTTCTTCACCATGTACTCCACATCTGCCAGGGTAAAGGACATCTTCTTCTTGCGCCTTGCCCGGTTGTAGATGACAGAAATGTCCACATCATCGCTGAAATAGCAAAATTCATACTCCACAAAAGACCGCATTTGGAGCCAGGCATAGAGACCGCCAAAGACTGCCAGTCCGATTAATGCAAATAACTGACCTGTCAGGAAAAAGAATAAAAACAGCGCCACCGCGGCTGCCAGGGCGGCAATCCTCCCAAGCTTGTGACCTGCGCTTTCTCCACATACTGCCATCCATTCCAATGGTTTCTCGTTCATTTTTGTTCTCCTTTTCCTTTATTCTCCAAGTAAATATTGAAATACTTCTATTGCCAGCTGGGAATGTGATGCCGTATAGGGAATCCCGGCCCAGACCTCATCGTAATAGCCATCCGCTGTCAAAAGATTGCTTTCGGGAAGCTTTAAGCCGCACACATATTCCTCTCCGGTCTCTTCATCCTTTACGGTATACAGCCGGTCTGCATACTGCTCCATCTGCTCCGGTGAAAGGATTTCATCCATCTCCTTAAGTCCACCGCCGCTTCCCAATATACTTAAAGTATATTCATCACCCGCAAGAATATCAATATCACCGGCCATATTTCTTGCCAAAAGAGCCTGCATGCTGGCCATGCTGCTCTGGGACATCCCCTGGGCATCCAGATACAGTCCCCCGCTGGCAGCAATGGTCACTTCCTCCGGGTCGTAGCCGTTCTCCAAAAGAAAACGGGTAAAAGCATCGTCCTCCTCCGACTCATAGACGAAGCCATTGACCAGTGCCACGTTGAGAAGCACTTCTGGCGGCGGGTTTAAAATCTTGTATATAATATAAATAATCAGCCAGACACCCAGGACAATGGCCAGAAGCACCGGTTTGTAATATTCCCAGATTTGCTCCACCTTTTCCCTGAGCGTCATATCTTTGAATGCTTTCTTTCGTTCCGCCATACGTTCATCCTTTCTGAATTCTCTAGGATAAATAGTATAGATTTCCGGGATTCTTGTCAATGTTTTGATGGCATTTTATATATTTTTAATATATAATAGGTATCAGTTCAGCCATGGCCGATATAACGGGCAAATCATGGCCCAGGCCACCTTCTCTTGGCGCATTCGGCAATTCACCTTGTGCTTGCATGAATGTGCACGGTATGAACTGTAATATATAACAAACACTGCCGGAGGTTTTGATTAATGTACCGGGTATTGCTGGTGGAAGACGACAACACCATTGTAAAAAATTTAAGTGAGTTCCTGAGAAAAGAAGGGTTTGCGGTGGATGCCGCAGAAGGACAGAAAAGCGCGCTGGCCAAGCTTGAGGAGCAGTCCTTTGACCTTGTCCTTTTGGACGTTTCCTTAAAGGACGGCAACGGCTTCGGGGTCTGTGCGGCCATCAAAAGCGCCGGAAATACCCCTGTGATTTTTCTCACAGCCTCCGGGGACGAGTTCAGTGTGGTGACA
>CAPNGW010000368.1 GCA_948665105.1 uncultured Lachnospiraceae bacterium | reverse complement strand
AGGAGAAAGCTCCGTCGCCCAAGGAGGAAAAACCGGAAGGGAGACCGGCTCCAACCGGGGCATGGGAGGATTAGGGGCTGGCGCCTCCGCCTCTGGCAGTCAGAAAAGCTTTCCCAAAAAGAATTTTCAAAGGGGAGGATTTTCCGGCAGGGAGGGAGGCTTCAAAAAATCCGACCATCCGGATGTGGTGTTCGGACGGGAGTTTGACGACGAGGCCATTCCCATTGAGCAGATTGTGGACGAGATGGGAGAGGTGACAGTCCGGGGCAAGGTCTTAAGCGTGGAGACCCGGGAAATCCGAAACGAGAAAACCATCCTGATGCTTGCAATCTCTGATTTTACAGACAGCATTATGGTGAAGATGTTTTCCAAGAATGAATACGTTTCGGAGATTACTGAGCATGTGAAAAAGGGAGCCTTTTTGAAAATTAAGGGCGTCACCACCATAGACCGATTCGACGGTGAACTGACCATCGGCTCCGTCAACGGCATCCGAAAAATCCCGGACTTTACCCTGGGAAGAGTGGATAATAGCCCAAAGAAACGGGTGGAGCTCCATTGTCATACGAAAATGAGCGATATGGACGGGGTTTCTGATGTGAAGGACATCATTGGCCGGGCCATCTCCTGGGGGCACAAGGCCATAGCAGTGACGGATCACGGAAACGTCCAGTCCTTCCCGGACGCCAACCACGCCCTGCCAAAGGGCGGAGAATTTAAGGTCATTTATGGGATGGAGGCCTATCTGGTGGATGATCTGCAGAATATCGTGGAGAATTCCCACAATCAGCATCTGGACGACACATATGTGGTGTTCGACTTAGAAACCACCGGCTTTAGCCCCTTGAACAATCGTATTATTGAGATTGGGGCGGTAAAGGTGGAGGGAGGGAAGATTACGGAGCGCTTTTCCACCTTCGTCAATCCTGATGTGCCCATTCCTTATGAAATCGAAAAGCTGACAGGTATAAATGACAATATGGTGCTGGATGCTCCAAAGATAGAGGAGATATTGCCACAGTTTCTCAAATTTTGTGAGGGCGCCGTTATGGTGGCTCACAACGCCGGCTTTGATATGGGATTTATCAGCAAAAATTGTGAGAGGCAGAATCTTCCCTGCGATTTCACGGTGGTAGATACCGTGACTCTGGCCCGTGTGCTTTTGCCATCCCTGAACCGCTACAAGCTGGACACCGTAGCCAAAGCGTTACATGTCTCCCTGGAGAACCATCACCGGGCTGTGGATGATGCGGCCTGCACCGCAGAGATCTTTGTGAAATTTGCAGCAATGCTAAAGGAGCGGGGAGTCCTGCGCCTTAATGAGGTCAATCTTCTGGGAAGCAATTCCTCAGATAAAATTCGCAAGCTTCGGAGTCATCACGCCATCATACTGGCCGCCAATGATGTGGGACGCATCAACCTGTACCGTCTGGTGTCCGCCTCCCACCTTACATACTTTCAGCGCCAGCCCCGAATCCCCAAGAGCGAGCTCATAAAATACCGGGAAGGGCTGATTGTGGGCTCTGCCTGCGAGGCAGGGGAGTTATACCAGGCTATTCTGGGACATCGGTCCGAGGCGGAAATCGCCCGTCTGGTGAACTTTTATGATTTTCTGGAGATTCAGCCTCTGGGCAACAATGCCTTTATGCTTCGGGGAGATAAGCCCCTGGCAGCCTCCCGGGAGGAGCTTATGGACATTAACCGGAGGATTGTATCTCTGGGGGAGCAATTTCACAAGCCCGTGGCCGCCACCTGCGACGTGCATTTCTTAGACCCGGAGGATGAGGTTTACCGCCGCATCATCATGGCGGGAAAGGGATTTGAGGATGCAGATGAGCAGGCGCCTCTCTTTCTTCGAACCACCGAGGAGATGCTTAAGGAATTTGAATACCTGGGCAGTGAGAAGGCTGAGGAAGTGGTGATTACAAACACCAATAAAATTGCAGATATGTGCGAGTATGTTGTACCAGTGCGGCCGGACAAGTGCCCGCCGGTCATTGAGAATTCCGATCAGACTCTTCGGGACATCTGCTACAACAGGGCCCATGAAATTTACGGAGAGAATCTGCCGGAGGTGGTGGTGGAGCGATTGGAGCGGGAGCTTAATTCCATTATCTCCAACGGCTTTGCCGTGATGTATATCATTGCCCAGAAGCTGGTGTGGAAGTCCAATGAGGACGGCTATCTGGTGGGCTCCCGTGGATCGGTGGGCTCCTCCTTCGTGGCAACCATGGCCGGAATTACCGAGGTGAACCCGCTGGCTCCCCACTATTACTGCGCAAATTGCCATTACAGTGATTTTGATTCCCAGGAAGTAAAGGCCTATGCCGGAAAAGCCGGCTGCGACATGCCGGATAAGAATTGTCCGGTTTGCGGGGAACCCTTGAGAAAAGAAGGCTTTGATATTCCATTTGAAACATTTCTGGGATTTAAGGGAAACAAGGAGCCGGATATCGACCTTAACTTCTCCGGGGAGTATCAGAGTAAGGCCCACAAATACACGGAGGTTATCTTCGGGGAGGGGCAGACCTTCCGGGCGGGCACCATAGGAACCCTGGCGGATAAGACGGCCTTCGGCTTCGTGAAGCATTATTACGAGGACAGAGGACAGCGGAAACGGAACTGTGAGATTTCCAGAATCGTGGAGGGCTGTGTGGGTGTGCGGCGCACCAC
>CAPNGW010000367.1 GCA_948665105.1 uncultured Lachnospiraceae bacterium | reverse complement strand
CCCGGTTGGCCCGGGTCTGGCGGTCCACCTTCCTTCGTCTCTCCTGCTCCCTGGTCTCTTCCGGAACCGGCATGCGCGAAGGCATGGTATTTAACTTACGCACGGTGTTCCCGTCCACATAAGCGCCCGGTCTTCCTGCTCTTCTGTCTATTGTGTTGTTTCTCCCTTGTGATGTCCTGCCCTGCTGTCTATTCATGTTACTTCCTTCTTCCTGATTATTACCTGACTCGAATGTTTTTAATCCCTCTTCCCTTTATACCCGCTGAAATACCCGGAGCTTTGCGCTTCTGGAGCGGGAATTTGTCTTTTGCTCTTCCTCTGTGGGAAGTATCGGCTTTCGCGTGATAATCCTGCCCTTGGATATGGCCCCGCACACACAGAGTGGAAATTCTCTGGGACAGGTACACGGATTTTCATTTTTCTTAAATGCGTCTTTGACGATTCTGTCCTCTAAGGAATGAAAGGTGATGACTGCGATTCTTCCCCCTGGACGAAGCAGCGAAATCATATGGTCCAAGGAATCCTTCAGCACCTCAAGCTCCCTGTTCAATGCAATCCGTATGGCCTGGAAGGTACGTTTGGAGGGATGTCCTCCTGTAGCACGCACCCTGGCCGGTATGGCCGACCGAATAATCTCATTGAGCTCTCCGGTTGTTTCGATGGGCTTCTCCTGCCGGGCTCTTACGATGTGCTTTGCAATATTTTTGGCAAACCGATCCTCCCCGTAATCCCGTATCAGATGAAATAGCTCCATCTCGCTGTAACCGTTTACGATATCCCGGGCGGTCTGTGTCTGCCTTACATCCATCCGCATATCCAGGGGTGCATCCTCCTTGCGGTACGTAAATCCCCGTCCCGGGTCGTCAAGCTGATAGGATGACACGCCCAAATCCAGAAGGATTCCGTCTACCCTGTCAATGCCCTCCTCCTTAAGGATCTTTTGTATGTTCTCATAGTTGCTGTGGACCACAGACACCTTATCCCCAAAGGGAGCCAGCCGCTCTCTTGCTGCCTTGACGGCGTCTAAATCCTGGTCGATTCCAATGAACCGGCCCTTCTCACTCAATCTTTGGCATACCTCAAAGGCATGTCCGCCTCCACCCAGTGTTCCGTCCACGTACACGCCTTCCGGTCTGACATTCAGATATGAAATTGTCTCCGCAAGCAGTACGGATGTGTGTGCAAATTCCATGGGTCCTCCCATCTTCTGGCTGAAAGCCTGTCCTTCTGCGGTTCCCGTCTACGCGATTAAATGGAAATCCCCAGCTCTGCCATATGTTCTGCAATTTCCTCCACGTCGTCATATTCACTGGTCTCATTCCAGCGTTCCTTGCTCCATATCTCTATATGGTTCAGCACACCGGCCAGAACCACATCTTTCTCTAACCCGGCAAATTCCCTTAAGACTGCCGGCAGTAAAATTCTTCCCTGCTTGTCCACCTCCAGAGGGGCGGCCCCTGCAAAGAAGAACCTTGCAAACTTTCTTGCATCCTTGGAGAACTGTGATACATTGCGGAATTTTTCCTCGATGGCACTCCACTCTTTGGACGGATACACAAATAAACATCCATCCAGTCCCTTGGTCGCAACAAATTCATCGCCTAAAAGCTCTCTGAATTTGGCCGGAACTATCAGTCTGCCCTTGGCATCTACGGTATGATTGTATTCGCCCATGAACATATGAAACACCTGCCATCCCAGGTAAAAAAAGAATATGGGGCGCTGCGAAAGTTCTCTGCGCCCGTACATCTGACCTCATCTCTGCCAAATTTTCATCCACAGTAGAGTAATTTCCTCCACTTCTAACCCTTTTCTACCACTTTTCTCCACTTGTATCCCTATTCTACCTTAAAACCATTGGAATTGCAAGTAAAAAAAGGCAGGAAAAGAATTTTTCTTTTCCTGCCTTCTTATTTCTCATTTGTCACATCACACCACTGGCATGCTTGTCTTCTCTTCCAAGACAATATAGAACTCAATTAGCCGGTCCAGCTCCAAACTCAGCATGTAGCACGTTTGTTCACTGCACCCTCTTCCGATGGCGTCATCCAGTCTTCTGCGAGCAGCCTCAATTTCTCTCAGCAGTTTTTCCACGCTCTTTCTCACTCCTTCAAAACTTTCTCCTATGCCCGATACTTATCCTTTCTCCTGCTCTTTTCTGATTGTACCACATACTTGTCTTCTTATGGTTTTCTGGCGCTTTATCTCTACTATCCTATTATGTACCGCATATGTATCTCTTACGCAGGCAGTATCTGTCAGTTCTGGCAGGCTTACCCTCTGTCCACGAGACTCCTGATACCTAACTGCCTGTAATTATTCTACTATTTTCGCCATCAAAAATCAAACAAATTCCAGCTTTAATTTATGTCACATTTTGACAAAATCCAAGCACTTTCCTCGTAATTTTCCCCTCAGGTCAAAAAAATACCACTATATTTTGTAGAACGATGATGAATTTCACAAAATATAGTGGTTTTCTTTACACTGCCTTGGCAAGCCGTGGGCCGCTCTGTCCCAGGAACAGCTTAAGAACTGCCTCTGCCACCTGATGACAAAGCACCACAATGGTCTGGCAATCGTGTTCCACATCAGACTTTAGCTTCATGTAAGTGTCATGGGCATTCTGAATAAAGGTACAGATAGCCTCCGGGGTATCCAGCGCCCGGACGC
>CAPNGW010000366.1 GCA_948665105.1 uncultured Lachnospiraceae bacterium | reverse complement strand
CACCAGTCCATAAAGCCCTCCCGCAGAATCCGCTCCTGGACCCCTTCAAAGGACTCCGGCAGCTCCAGGCACCCCACAATCTTAAGATAAGCCTCCGGGTGCCCCTCCAGAAATTCCAAAAGCAAATCTGAAATCAGTTCAAAATCCCTGCTGTGGGTGTTGGAACCGCTGA
Organism: uncultured Lachnospiraceae bacterium; assembly: GCA_948665105.1. Classification (GTDB taxonomy): domain Bacteria; phylum Bacillota; class Clostridia; order Lachnospirales; family Lachnospiraceae; genus 14-2. The sequence goes on along the minus strand of CAPNGW010000366.1, from coordinate 2,545 downwards.
AATATCCCAGCACCAGACGCCGGGAGCATTTGTTCTTCTTCCGCTGGGCCTTGGCCGACAGAATCAGCATCTCCCCACTTGCCACATTTCGGTTAACATAAACCGGCTTTTGGGGCATGGCCGTCTCCACGGCCTGCTTCAGATGGTCCGTGGACACAAGAATCCTGTCGCTTTGTTCCATACACTGCCGGATGAGGCCGGAATAAACATCGAAATCCCGGTACTCCTCCCCCTCCATAAAGGGCAGACCACGAATAGCCTCATACTCAAAGATATAGTCGTCAATGTCATACAGCACCGGCACCCCGTGGCTTTGTGCCTCCTCTATAAATTCCGGCAGCCCGTCCATATATCGGCACCGATAAATTACCACCGCCGCCACTTCCTGCCAGTCCACCTGTCTGGGCAGCGTCCTGGTCTCCCAAAGCTCTCCCTGGACGCCCTGATACAACAACTCTTCCTTCAAGTGCTCCAGCCGGTAACGGGAGGAAAAAGAGATATATTCTGCCAGGTACAGCACCTTCTTATACCTGACCCGCCCGTGTAAAATTCCCAGCTTCTCTGCAAATTCACAGATTTCCTCCAGAGCCTGGGATGCCCGGAGAAACTTTGTTCCGCCATTCTTAGAAGACGTTTCCTGCAAGCCAGCCTCCTGAGACAGAATCAGCCCCTTCTCATAGCGGCGCACCCGCTCTGCCGGCGCACCCAGTTCAAAGGATGCAATGGGCATTCCCATCCGGATAATCTCCTCCGTGGTATAGGAAAATGTCTCCGGCCAGATGGAGGGCATCAGAAAGATATCAATATCATTCTCATAAATCAGCTTTGGCAGCTCCTGGGCCTGATATGCTCCCGTCTGGGAGAAATTCTTATATCTGCTGAAATTTACACCGTCACAGCGACCAATCAGCTTTATGCAAATCTTACGGCTCCCGGCATCAATGGCCTCCAGCAGTGCCTTGATAAATTCACTTCCCTTATGGACCGTCAACACTCCAAGAAGTCCAATGTTCAGTGTGTCCGTGGTCTTTAAGTCCTTGTGTATGGGAAAGGCGTAATCCACCTGGTGGGGCACCAGCGTGTAATGGGGGCCTTCCCCAAAAACCGCCTGAAACCGCTGTAAGGTATCCTCCGAAAAGGCCCTCACCTCTGTGCAGTGCAAAAGAAATCTCCGCCAGTTTGCCACCCACTCCTTCCGGCTTTTGCACTCATACTGGACATCCAGGCCCTTCTGAAGATAGCACTTCTCACAGGCGCCTTCCTCAGGCATCCCACAATATTGCCTGCTGGTATTCAAAAGGTTAATGGTAGGGCAGACTGCAAAAAAATCGTGGCACAGCATAATCAATTCACTTTGTTGCTGCTCCTTTAAGGTCACCACAATGCGCTGCATCTCCCACAGATGGGGATACGCCACCAGCTCGTTGATGTATATCACATCATAGTGGAAATAGGCCGTCACCTTTAAAAGCTCCTCCATTGACCAGATTTCATACTCCTGCATTCCCCTGTCATTTTCAAAAAACAGCTTCCAGGCGTGAATCCGTGTATCAAAGCGGACAACGCTGACACAGCAGCCTGCGTTGAGAAATTCCTCTTTTCTCAAATCAAGATAGCTGGTGGCACCCCCTCCCAGGCTATGGTCAAAATAGAGGATGGAGGTCATCTCATGGGTGTCAATCAGTTGCTCTAACAATGCCCGCAGCTTCCGGTTGGGGTCCCTGTGAATCAGCTGGCTTACCTGACCGTCATAGGAGGGATACCGCTTGTGCAATGTTTTAAGGTGTTCCTCAATCAGCTTCTTTTTCTCATGGCTTAAAAAGCTTCCCCCATGCTTGTGATACACGAAAAGGTTCTCCACCTGTACATTCCTATATCCCTCTTTTGCAGCACGCTGGCACCAGTCGTTTTCCTCCCCGAAGCCCCGACCGAAAGCCTCTTCGTCCAGGATACCCACCTGGTCAATGGCCCGGCGGTTCATCCCCATGCAGAATCCCACCCCGGTGGGCATCTGGGCATACGGGGGCTTTACCATCCGAAAATAGGAATCCAGTGTCTCCACGTCAAGCTCCCGGTAAATGGGGTTATTGTAGCAGAAATTCGGAAAGCTGAAAATTGTTGCGCTGTTGGTATAGGGAGTTGTGGAGGCTATCTTATCATCCTTTAAAATAGGCTCCATCAGACGCTCCAGCCACCCCTGTGGCAGCTCTGTGTCCGTGTTCACCAACGCAACATGGCCGACGGCCTTTCTAAGCCCCCGGTTCACACTTTTTACAAATCCCAGATTTTCCTGATTGTCAAGAAGCACCGCATTTTTGTGGGTGCGCACAAATTCCCGCTCCAGCTCATGGACCCGCTCATCGGTGCTTTTATCGTCCACCAGGAGAAAACGGCAATCAATATCTGTCTTGGGCAGGTCCTGAAACAGCCTTGTGAGGTAATCGTAGCCATTGTAGATGGGAATAATCACATCTATGGGCTCTGTGGCCGGTAAGCCAGCGGCCATAAGCTGCGCATCTGTCTGCTCCTCCCTGGGCTGCCCCCC
>CAPNGW010000365.1 GCA_948665105.1 uncultured Lachnospiraceae bacterium | reverse complement strand
ATTACTGGGTCTGTAGCCGCTTTTTGCTTTCACAAGTGTCAAACTCGGGATTATACCATAAGGGAGCGAGACACGCAAACATTGTATTTTTTCGAAAATAATCTATTGTACTTTCAAATTCCTTATGGGATAATAAGAACACTTACTGAATGCGAGCCAAAGGCGAAGCATGAAAATTCAAGAACGGGGGGCATTGATATGCAAATTACAAAAAGTACCTTTGGACATATGTCAACGGGGGAGGAGGTCTTTCTCTACCGCCTTACCAACCAGACCGGGGCGTATGTGGAGATTTTAAGCTATGGCTGCCGCATCCGCAGTATCTGCGTTCCCAACCGCCAGGGCGAACTCACAGATGTGTGCTTCGGCTATAAGGATATGGCCGGTTACGAGGCGGACACCTCCAGCCTGGGAGCTGCCGTGGGCCGGTATGCCAACCGCATTAAGAGCGGCTCCTTCACCTTAGACGGCAAGACCTTTTCCCTGGAAAAGAATAATGGCAGCAACCATCTCCATGGCGGAAGTCAAGGCTTCGCATACCGGTTGTGGGATGGAGAATGCGAGGACGGAAAAGTAACCTTTTCCCGTTATTTTCCTGATGGGGACGGAGGATTTCCCGGGAATCTTGACATGAAAATCAGCTACAGCTGGACCGAGGATAACCGTCTGTCCATTACTTATGAAGGGCTTTGTGACAAGGATACTGTCTTAAATGTCACCAACCATGCCTATTTCAATCTGGAGGGCTGTGAAAGTGCCTCCTCCTGGGACCATGAGCTTCAGATTTTTGCCTCCGCCACCACGGAGGTGGATGACGAGAATATTCCCACCGGTGAGTATCTTTTGGTGGAGGGGACGCCCTTTGATTTCCGCCAGGCCAAAGTCATCGGGCGGGACATCGAAAAGCCCCACAGCCAATTCCTCTTCGGCCTCTGCTATGACCACAATTTCGTGCTGGACGGGGAAGGCTTTCGCAAGGCTGCCGTGCTGGCTTCCCCAAAGAGCGGTATCCGCATGACCTGTTACACAGACCAGCCTGGGCTTCAAATTTATACTGGAGGGCTTTCGGAAGGGTGCTTTGGGAAATACAGCGAGGCCTTCTGCCATGGCAACAGCGTGTGCCTGGAGACACAGCATTTTCCCAATTCTCCTAACATCCCGCATTTCCCCTCTGTGACGCTTAAGGCCGGTGAAGCCTTCGCCACCGAAACCTGCTATGCCTTTGATACAGTGTGAGAGAATTTTCCTTTCATGGAATAGAAATACGCCTCCCTGCACATACTGTCCTGGATACATACAAACGGCGCAGGGAGGCTACTATGGATACCAGAACGATGATTCCGGAAAACAGCCGATTGAGACACAAGTCCATCGGCTTTTCTTTCTTCTATTATATATGGTTCTTTTTGTCCCTCTCTGTGGTGGGATGGCTGTGGGAGATGGCCTTGTATCTGGTTTTGGAGCACAGATTTGTGAACCGGGGCATCCTCCTTGGACCCTGGCTTCCCATCTACGGAACGGGTGGACTCTTCTTATACTTCCTTCTGTACCGTCTGAAAAAATATCCCCTGTTAGTCTTCCTTTTGTCCGCCCTGGTCTGCTCAGGGGTGGAATACTTTGCAAGCTGGTTTCTGGAAGAGCTGTGGGGCAAACGCTGGTGGGATTATTCCGATTACTTTATGAACTTAAACGGGCGTATCTGCCTGCTGGGTGCTGTGGTATTCGGAGCCGGAGCCCTGCTTCTCATCTACCTATACATTCCCTTTTTTGAAAAATTTTATGAAAAATTGCGGCCTCGCCTCCGAAAGACAGCGGGACTCATACTGCTTCTGGCATTTCTGGCGGATGCTGCCAACGCAGCAGTAAATCCCAATCTTGGAAAGGGAATTACAACTGCTTCTATGCTTAAGGGATACCCGGAGTCAAGGACTCCGCTGTAAACAAAGGGGTATAAAACTTGCATCGCGGCAGAGCAGCGGAGTATTTAAACCCCATGGCATTCGTCAGATATCCATCTATACATGGCTATTTTCCAGCCTTATTTAAATACTGCATCACTCCCATATGTATCGCCCAGGCCGCTTTCTCCTGATACGCTTCCGTCTGAAGCAGGCTGGCCTCCTTCTGATTGCTGAGAAAGCCGCATTCCACAATCACAGTTGGCGACGTAGTTCTCTTCAGCATGTAGTAGCTGTCATTGGCTTTGGGCACCCGATGGTTCTCCTGATCCAGCCGTTCAATCAGGCTTGCCTGAATTTGCTCTGCCAGCTCCTTCCCCTCCGGGGACTGGCCGTAGTAAAAGGTCTGAGCGCCCTTTACATACTCCTCCGGGTAGCTGTTTTGATGAATACTGATGGTAAACACCGGCTCTGCCTCCGCAATAATCTCACAGCGCCTGCGCATATCCTGGACCTTCTTGTTGTCATCCTTCTCTTCATACAGCCCATTGTCGTCCTCCCGGGTCAGTACCACCCGGATTCCCTGGGCCTCCAGAAGCTTTTTTAAGCGCAGGGCAATCTGGAGGTTGATTACCTTCTCCTCCACGCCACTGTCTGTTTCTTTCCCGGGGTCCCTGCCACCATGTCCTGCATCTATGACGATGCAGGTTTCCTTGTCCCCCTGCCGTACACTTTTACTGTTGGCAGAAGCGGCGCCTTCCACCGGATTTTGACTGCTCACAAGAAACCTGGCCTGCACCTGCTCCCAGCTGACCGCCAGGGGCCA
>CAPNGW010000364.1 GCA_948665105.1 uncultured Lachnospiraceae bacterium | reverse complement strand
CCTCCCTCCTTGAGTATATTTCCGGAATCTCCAAGGTCATTGCCAAAAATATCGTGGCTTACCGGGAGGAGAACGGGCGCTTCCTCACCCGTGCACAGCTTATGAAGGTGGCCAAGCTGGGCCCCAAAGCCTATGAGCAGTGCGCCGGATTTATGCGGATTTCAGACGGCAGGAATCCTCTGGATGCCACCAGTGTGCATCCGGAGAGCTATGAGGCCGCAAAGCAGCTTTTACAGAAACTGGGCTACACTGTAGAGGACATTAAGAAGGGCAACTTAAATGGAATCTCCAAAAAGGTCTCTGATTACAAGAAGCTGGCTTCAGAGCTTGAGGTAGGTGAGATTACCCTTAAGGATATTGTGAAGGAGCTGGAGAAGCCTGCCCGGGACCCCAGAGACGAGATGCCAAAGCCCATCCTCCGCACCGACGTGCTGGAGATGAAGGACTTAACCCCCGGCATGATATTAAAGGGAACCGTGAGAAATGTCATCGACTTTGGGGCTTTTGTGGACATTGGTGTCCATCAGGACGGCCTGGTACATATTTCCCAGATATGTGAACGTTACATTAAGCATCCCCTGGAGGCGGTGAGTGTAGGTGATATCGTTGAGGTGAAGGTTATGAGCGTGGATTTGTCCAAGAAACGGATTCAGTTGACCATGAAGGTGTGACAGGAAGAAAGTCCTTGCAAAAGACCTCGGTATGTGGTATCATCATACCTGTAAAAAATAATAAAAAAGTTCTTCGGGGCAGGGTGACTCTTACGGAAAAGCTTCCATAAGCAGAATTCCCGACCGGCGGTGATTTCCCTTAGGAATAAGTCCGTGAGCGGCATAAGCCGTTGATTTGGTGAGAATCCAAAACCGACAGTACAGTCTGGATGGTAGAAGACACATCGTTTTGCATTTGGCAGAATTCTTTTGCATGTGACGCCCCGGAAGTGATTCCGGGGCATTTTTACGCCACAGAAGGACATCAAGAAGGAGCGTATAAGTATGAACAGCACAACAACAAAAGCAACCCCTCAGAGAAGAGTAAATGTTCGGAAAATGGTGGTCACGGCCATGCTGTCCACCATCGGATTTATCCTGATGTACGTGGAATTTTCCGTTCCCTTTATGCCTGCCTTTATCAAGATGGATTTATCGGAGCTGCCGGCCCTCATCGGCGCCTTTTCCATGGGACCATTAAGCGGCGTTGCCGTCTGTCTGATTAAAAATGTTCTCCATCTGTTCGTGAGTACCACCGGCGGCGTGGGCGAGCTGTCCAATTTCCTTTTGGGCGCTTGCTTTGTACTTCCGGCCGGCCTGATTTATAAAAAGTGGAGAAACCGGAAATCAGCAGTGATTGGCGCATTTTTGGGAGCACTGTCCATGGCCCTTGTAAGCATCGTTTCCAATTATTTTGTGGTTTATCCGGTTTATTACGCATTTATGCCCAAGGAAGCCATTTTGACTGCCTACCAGGCGATTTTTCCCGGGGTGGACAATATCCTTCAATGCCTGATTGTGTTTAACGCACCCTTTACCTTTTTGAAGGGCCTGTTCAGCGTGATTATTACCGTGTTGATCTATAAACCCTTGTCTCCCATTATAAAAGGAACCCATACCAGATAAAGGCCAGGTAAAATTTGCAGGCAGGGTAGTGTACAAAACATTATCCTGCCTGCAAATTTTTCTATTGAGAATCCCAAAGGAAACGGTTATAATGGAAAAATAGAGAATCAAAGGAGTTGTCAGCTTATGCCGGTTGAATTCGATATAAAAATTACAGACAAGGACATGTACCGCTTCAATATGTACCACGCCTACACCGGGTTTCAGGGGATTTTTGCCACGGTTATCGGCGTTGCCGTGCTGGCAGTTGCCGCTGCGACCTTCGGGAAGGTGGAAATCACATACAGTCTTTTGTATTTTCTGTTTGGACTGATTTTTCTGGTGTATGTTCCCATAAGTCTGAAGCTGCGCTCCAAGCGGCAGATTCTGGTGTCACCGGTGTTAAAGGAGTCTTTGCATTACAAGGTGGACCAACAGGGCATTCATGTATTTGTGGGAGAGGAGGCTGCCCATTTGGAATGGAAAATGGTGTACAAAATGGTTTCCACCAAAAGCAATCTGCTGATTTACAGCTCCCGGGTCAATGCCTATGTGATTCCCAGAAATCAGATAAGCGGGCAATATGGAGCTGTCCGGGAATTGGCTGTGCAGAAGCTGGAGCCGTACCGTGTGAGGATGAAACCATGATACAGGAAACATATTCCCCGGAGGAGACCTTCTGCCTGGGAGAAGCTCTGGGCAAGGCTGCAAAGCCGGGGGAGGTATATACATTAATCGGTGATTTGGGTGTGGGCAAGACTGTACTCACCCAAGGGATTGCCAGAGGCCTTGCTATTACAGAACCCATCTCAAGTCCCACCTTTACCATTGTACAGGTGTATGAGGAGGGGCGTATGCCCTTCTATCACTTTGACGTGTACCGTATCGGGGACGTTGAGGAGATGGAGGAAATCGGATATGAGGATTATTTTTACGGAGAAGGCCTGTCCCTGGTGGAGTGGGGCAACCTGATTGAAGAGATTTTGCCAGGCCGCCGGAAGGAAATTCTCATTGAGAAGGACCTGGAAAAAGGCTTTGACTATCGGAAAATAACAGTGAGAGAGGTAGGCTGAAAGTGAAGATATTAGGGTTGGACAGTTCAGGTCTGGTGGCCAGTGTGGCCCTGGTGGAGGATGAGAATCT
>CAPNGW010000363.1 GCA_948665105.1 uncultured Lachnospiraceae bacterium | reverse complement strand
TGAGCCGCTGTCCAGCCCTAAGGCCATTGTGAACATGGCTATGATGGTGGTAAGGGCTGTCATCAGGATGGGGCGCAGGCGGGTCTTGCCTGCCTCCACCAGGGCTTCCTTTTTGTCAAGTCCTTCCCGGCGCAGCTGGTTGGTGTAGTCCACCATGACAATCCCGTTATTTACAATGATACCGGCCAGCATGACGAAACCAATCAGGGCAATCACGCTTACCTCCATCCCTGTAAAGAACAGGGAGAGGAAGCCTCCCGTAAAGGCCAGAGGTATGGTGAACATGATAATAAAGGGCGACAGCAGAGACTGGAACTGTGCCACCATGATGAGATACACGAAGATGACAGCCAAAAGCATCATCAGCATCACCTGTTCCATGGCTTCATTGATGGTCTCATCCTCCCCGGTCATATGAAGGGTGTACCCTTCCGGACAGTCATATCCGTCAAGGGCACGCTGAACATCACGGGCCACCAGACCTACGTTATAGCCGTCGGCAATGGAGGCCGAAACTGTGATGTAGCGCTCCTGGGCGTCACGGTTGATGGAGTCTAACCCCTCCGCCTCCTGAAAATCCGCAATCTGCCACAGAGAAATCTCTTCCTCATTTCCCTCCTTATCTGTATAAACAAAGGTGAGATTCCTTAAGTCCTCCCGGGTAATCTTGCCTGCCTTGCCCGTGGACACATAGACCTCATAATCCTTGATGTCTGTGGATACAGTGGTGGCCAGGCTGTCCGAGGACAGCTCCCCTGCCACCAGCTGGAATACCTGTGCCACGGTCATGCCATAGGCTGCGGCTTTTTCCTTGTCCACGGTAATCTTAAACTGAGGGGTAGTCTCTTCCATGCCGTCGGATACCTCAGCCGTTCCCTCCACATTGGAGATAAGGTGAGCCACATCCCCCGCGATGGTCTGCATTTTCTCCAAATCACGACCCTTAATTTGCACCGAAACTCCGCTTCCGCTTAACATATTCATATCCATGGAAGCGGAATTTACTGTCACCTCTGCCTCCAAATCCGCTGTCCGGCTCATAATCTCACTGGTGAGCTGGGCATTGGTCATGGTTGGATTTTCCTTTAAAAGGATGTACATGCTCACATCATTGCCGCTTGCGCCCATGCTCATCATGCCCTGGCCCCCTGCCATGGCACCGATGGTGTCCACATCGGAAAGCTCAGAAAGCCGGGTGATAATTTCCTCAGACAACGCAGATGCCTCAGCCAAATCCGCCTCCCGGGGCGGGGTGATGGTCACCATCAGCTGGGGACTTTCCATGTCCGCCATAAATGCAGTTCCGTTGGTGAGGGCTCCCAAAATACTGCCCACAAGAAGCAGCACCGCCACCAGGAATACCACAGGCTTAAACTTCAGCATTCCCTTAAGCAGCCTTCCGTAGCCCTCCTTCATCCTATCAAAGACTGGGTGCTTTTTCTCACTGGCCTTTCTCAAGGTTCCGCTGGCCATCATTGGCACAAAGGTCAGGGCAATAATCAGACTTGCCAGCAGGGAGTAAGCGATGGTTAAGCCCATATCCACAAAGAGCTGTCTTGTGATGCCCTCCGTGAAAATAATGGGCGCAAACACACAGATGGTGGTCAGGGTGGAAGCAGTGATTGCTCCCGCCACCTGCTTGGAGCCTTCCACAGCGGCTCGTTTTACGCTCTCCCCCCCACTGCGCAGGCGGTATATATTTTCAATTACCACAATGGAGTTATCCACCAGCATACCAATCCCCAAAGCCAGGCCGGACAGGGAAATCACATTCAGGGTGATGCCGGAAAAATACATCAGCACCACTGCAAAAATAACGCTGACCGGAATGGAGCAGGCAACTACCGCCGTAGGACGCCAGTCTTTAAGAAACAGAATTAATATTAACACTGCCAGGATCGCACCAAATATCATATTTTGAAGTACGGAATCCACAATCATGTCAATGTAGATTCCCTGGTCCATGAGTACCGTAGTGTGAAGCCCCGCCTCCCCGGCAGCGATGGTATCGAACCGCTCCAATACCCTATCGGTCACATCGCCGGTGGAATAGCCGGTCTGCTTCTCGATGGAAAGCATCACGCCGGGGTTGCCGTTGATGCTGGCGTACACTTCATCCTCATTGTTTACAAGGGTCACGTCTGCCACATCGGACAGGCGGATAATCCCCACCGCATCCATCCCCATGTCCATCAGCACAAGGTCCTTAAGGGCTTCCTCTCCTGTCACCTTATCCCCCACACGAATCAGATACTGCTCCTTGTCCTCGGTGACATACCCGGCAGGCATGGAGAAATTCTGAGCAGTCAGAACGTTCTTAAGCATCTCCTCCGTGAGAATGGTATCCAAAGAAGCGGCCTCGTAAGCGGAATCCTTCTGCTGGTCCAAGGCATTCTCCGCTTCGGTAAGCTGCTGCTCTCCGGAGCTTATCTGCGCCCCTGCGCTTCCCATCTGAATGGAGCCCAAAATCTGGCTTTGATTCAGCTTACACAAAGCGTCATTGATGGTAGTCTTCCCTTCCCCAATGGCAGAAAGGGCGCTCTCCATCTGGGCAATTCCGGTATTTATCTGGGCCAGGTTGGTGTTCATGTCCGTAATTACCTGGGGAAGGCTGTCAATGGTCAGTCCCTCCTGTCCCATTTCCTGGCCTAGAGCGGCTACCTGCTGCTCCAGCAGGGCATACTGTGCCCTCAGCTCCTCCAGATTGATTCCCATAGCCTCCAGCATCTCCGGGGGCATGGCCTCGGCTCCCCCTATG
>CAPNGW010000362.1 GCA_948665105.1 uncultured Lachnospiraceae bacterium | reverse complement strand
CGCCACCACAGTGAAGGCAATGGCGGTGGACATCACAACGGTGGAGGCAATGGTGGCGGCCATCACAATGGCGGTCACAGAGGTGGCCACCACGGATGAAGCGGCAGATAACAAATGAGGGTTTGTGATGCGGAGTGAGCAGGAGACAAACGAAGCCATAGAACGGTATTCCGATACCGTCCGAAGGCTTTGCATGATACATCTGAAAAATTATGCCGATACCGAGGACATATTTCAAACGGTGTTTTTGAAGTATGTCCTTAGTTCTGTTTCCTTTGAAAGCAGAGAGCACGAGAAGGCATGGTTTATTCGTGTTACCGTAAATGCCTGTAAGGATTTGCTCAAAAGCTTTTTTCGCAGTCATACCGTATCCATTGACGAGATTATGGAGCAGCCTGCTGCACAAGGAGCAGAGAGCCGGGAGGTGCTGGAAGCCGTGCTTTCCCTGCCGCAAAAGCACAGAGATGTGGTTTATCTTCACTATTATGAAGGCTACACCGCACCGGAGATTAGCAAGATTCTTAAGAAAAATGTAAATACCGTTTATACACTCCTGAACCGTTCCAGACAAATGCTCAGAGAAAAGCTTGGAGGTGATGCAGATGGAGCATAAGATAAGAGAGGCCTTTGATTCCATCCATGCAGAGGAGAACTTAAAGGAAACAACCAGGACTTTTCTTTTGGAGCAGACAAACAAATATGGGGAAAAAGCTTCCAGGAACTTTGCTTATCGGCGTGCAGTGCCGGTACTTCTAAGTCTCTTCCTCCTTGTGATTGGATTTGGCGGCTACCGGATTTACTTTACACCCACATCTGTTATAAGCATTGATATGAATCCCTCCCTGGAGCTGGGCATCAATCGGTTTGACAGGGTTATTTCCGTTGAGGGCTTTCAGGAGGAAGGAAAGGCCCTGGCGGCTTCTTTGTCCATCCGGCACATGGAGTATATAGAAGCCCTGGAGGAAATCATGGCCAATGAGCGGGTTATAGAAGGCTTGTCAGAGGATGAGATTCTGACTATTTCCGTCATAGGAAACGGCGGGGAGCAAAATCAAAAAATGCTTGCGACCATTGAAGCGAGTACTGCCGGACACAAGAATACCTATTGCTATTACGCGGATACCGAAGACGTGAAGGAGGCACACCACACAGGGATTTCCTATGGAAAATACAGGGCATTTTTGGAAGTACAGGCACTTGACCCGGACATTACCACGGAGGACATCCAGGAAATGACCATGCGGGAGATTCACGATTTGACAGATGACCATTCGTCTGGCTGTCATGACGATATTCAGGATGTGGAGTCCTCGGAGCAGGAAGGCCAGACATCCGGGGCAGAGGATGAAGCGGGCAGTGGACATGGAGGCGGGCCCAGAGATGAAGCTGAAGGGGGACATGGAAGCGGGGGCGGAGATGGAACCGGAGGCGGACACGGAGATGGAGGGGGACATGGAAGTGGGCATTGAGATGGAACCGGAGGGAGAAAGGGCTTCCGGGGAGGCCAAGAGGACTAAGGGTACAGAGCCTCTCCCGGCGGAAGCCGTTTCCTGCTTAGGCATATGATTTACAATTCCAGCAGCATTTCCCCCTTTACGTCTTCGGCATGCCAGGGAATCAGCGCAAATTTACCCTTGGAATGGGTTTGAATCCGGTGTATCCATTCCACCTCGCTGTGGGCCTTGCCCCGGAGGATTTCGTTGGTGGTTTTGGTGAGGTGGAGAGATTGGTTGATGACCCACCAGCTTGCGGGAATCCGGGCGCGGTTTAAATCTTCTTCCAGGCGCAGAGCCTCATAGACAGGGGTAGCCTCCGGGAGCGTGACGATGAGGACTTCTGTTTCATCACTTTTCAGCCGGGGCAGCAGACGCTTTACGCAATCCGGTGTTTCCCCCTTGGTTCGTTTTAGTTCGTGACTGTAGCTTTGGGTGGACTCCAAAAGGAGCAGGGTGTGTCCGGTGGGAGCGGTGTCAATCACTACCACCTGTTGGTCAGCCTTTTCCACCAGCTGTGCAAAGGCACGGAATACAGCGATTTCCTGGGTACATGGAGAGCGTAAATCTTCCTGGATATAAGCGATATCAGCTTCCGATATACCGTTGGCGCGTGCGTTCATCAGCACCTCCTCCTGGTATTTTTTCAATTCCTCCTGTTCATCGATATGGCTCATGGTAATGCCTGCTGTTTCCTTCAGGACGAAATTCAGATGGGCGGCAGGGTCTGTGGTGGTGAGGTGCACCTGCCTGCCCTTTTTTGCAAGGCCGCAGGCGATGGCGGCGGCAATGGTGGTTTTACCCACACCGCCCTTTCCCATGGTAAAAATCACCCGCTTGTTTTCAGCGTACAGGTGGTCTGTGATGTGAGAAAGCTTTTGGTCATCCTTGGCTGTGAAATCCTCCTGAGAAATGGTGTGAAGGACTGCTTCGGCCTTATTGGCGTCAAATGCGGGCCAAGCCCCGGCATTGTCCTCCGCCAGCATGGCGCGGATGCTGTTAAGACCGGTTATGTTGTAAGGTCGGAGTGGGATCTCATATACAGGCAGGCGGTTTAAAGTGGCTGGAAGGGTGGACAGCGCCTTCTGCTGCTTTGCATACCATCCATTTGTAATTTTATCGTCATGCTCCCATAGCATACCGTTGATAATGAACTGCTGGTTGTGTACGCCCAGGGACAAAAGCTCCTGGGAGGCGCGTCCGGCTTCTTTTATGGGCGCCTCCTCCGGGCGGGTAACCAGAAGAAGGGTGGTCTGCCTTTGGTCGGAG
>CAPNGW010000361.1 GCA_948665105.1 uncultured Lachnospiraceae bacterium | reverse complement strand
AGAGCAGGCGGCCTCCTGCCAGAAGGTGCTGGGAGGCTGGGCCAACATTGCCAACGAGTATGCCACCAAGCGTTACCGCTCCAATCTGATTAACTGGGGAATGCTGCCCTTCATCATTTCGGAAGGGGAGCTGCCCTTTGCCAACGGCGATTATCTTTTGGTGCCGGATATCAGGAGTGCGGTGACAGAGAAGAAGACCTCCATTCCTGCCTACGTGGTAAAGGACGGCGGCCTTACAGAGTTTACCTTACAGATGGGGGAGCTTACGGAGGACGAGCGTACCATTATTTTGAAGGGATGTCTGATTAACTACTACAGAGATTGATTTGGAAGAGAGATTTGAAATGCAAAAGCAACAGGAAAAACAGCAGCATCCGGGGTACAAGCAGCAGGAGAAGCATGAGGCCCCCAGACAGAAACAGCAGCAGGAATGGCATGCGAAACGAAAGGAACGGAAAGCCAACTGGAATATTAAGCCCTATCTTGCGATAGGGCTTACAGCCTTTATAGTGATTCTCTTAAGCATGGTGGCCTTTTTTATGATTTACCGATATCACGGGCTGGCAGCCAACTTTAGAATGGTGCTGGGCATTTTGCAGCCCATTGTCATTGGCTTTGTCATCGCCTATCTGGTGAATCCAATCGTCAAATGGGAAGAAAAGTACCTGCTGAAATTATTTTTAAAACACTCCAAACGGGAGCACAAGGCCAGGAGAGCGGCCCGGGGCATCAGCGTGGTGGGCGCACTGGTCTTCGTTCTCGTAATCTTTGCCGTACTGCTCAATATGGTGATACCTGAGCTCTACACCAGCATCGAGAGGATGGTGGTACAGCTTCCTCGGCAGGTAGAAGGCTTTATCACCTGGCTGGAGGGATACATCAGCACGGACAGCCAGTTCTCCACCTATCTGGAACAGGGCCTGAACCGGGTCATTGAGATGTTTGAGGACTGGGCCAAGACGGACTTCCTTCCCCAGACCAGGAATCTTCTGACCTCCCTGACCAGCGGTGTCATCTCGGTGGTACGGGTGCTCTTTAACATTGTTATCGGACTGATAGTGTCTGTATATGTTCTCATGAGCAAGGAGACCTTTACAGGGCAGGCCAAGAAGCTGGTGTATACTTTTCTGCCGGCCAGGAAAGGAAATGTGCTGGTGGAAGTGGTACGCAAGAGCAATCACATTTTCGGCGGCTTTATTTCCGGCAAGATTCTGGATTCCGCCATCATTGGCGTGCTCTGCTTTGCCGGTCTTACGGTGCTTAAAATGCCGTATGCCCTTCTGGTCAGCGTAATTGTGGGTGTGACCAATGTGGTGCCCTTCTTTGGTCCCTACATTGGTGCAATCCCCAGCACCCTTTTGATTATGCTGTCCAACCCCATTCAGGGCCTCTACTTTATCATTTTTATTCTGGTACTGCAGCAGCTGGACGGAAATGTGATTGGACCGAAAATTCTGGGTGAATCCACGGGACTAAGCTCCTTCTGGGTGATTTTTTCCATTCTGGTGGGTGGCGGACTCTTTGGCTTCATGGGCATGGTGCTGGGAGTTCCGGTTTTTGCCACTTTTTACTATCTGGTCCAGAAGTTGACAGCTTACATTTTAAAGAAAAAAGGGATGCCCCAGGACACGGAGGCGTATATCCAGCTTACCCGGGTGGACCCCTCCACACACGAGCCGGATTATGAGAAATGATTTTGACATGGATGGTATTCATATGATACACTGGATACAAGATATCGTTCATAATGAGGGCACGTGGGCCATTTGAAAAAATATTTGAGGTGAAATTATTGGATAAATACGAATACAAACTGAAGCTGGAGCAGATTCGTAAATTGATGGAGGGTAAAGATTATAAGACAGCAGCACAGATAGCGGGTGACATCAACTGGAAAAAAGTCAAGAGCGTGGCCACATTGTGTATGATAGGGGAAATCTACGAGAAGGCTGGAAACCTGGAGGAGAGCCGGGAGATTCTTTTGATGGCGTACGACCGTTCCCCGGTGGGACGGAACATCATATACCGCCTGACTCTGGTGGCTATTAAGCTTAAAAGTCTGGAGGAGGCCCAGGAATATTATGAGGAATTCCTGGAGGTTGCGCCTCACGATAATATGAAGTATGTGCTTAAATATGAGCTTTCCCGGGCAAAAGGCGTTTCTTTGGAGGATTTGATTTCTATTCTGGAGGAATTCAAAGAACGTGAATACACGGAGGAGTGGGCTTTCGAGCTGGCCTGCCTGTACCACGAGGCCGGCAACGGAGAAAAGTGCGTGGATATCTGTGACGAACTGATTCTCTGGTTCGGAGAAGGGAAATATGTGGAGCGGGCCCTGGAGCTTAAGATGCTCTACCAGCCTTTGAACAAGCTGCAGGAGGATAAATACCGCCGGTTCAAGCAGCAGAAGGAGGGTGTGGTGGAGGTATCTCCCAATGATACCCTGGTCTCCGGGGAGATTGTCAGCGATACGGTAAAGATTCCCACCATTCTGCCTGACGCCGGGCGCTTCAATACCCAGAACCTTCAGGCGGAGCTGGCCAGAAGCATGCAGCAGATTATTGATGCCACCGAGCAGGGGACTGTTCAGGACACCATTCAGAATATCAAGAAAATGGTGGGGGAGGTACCCATTTACCATACGCAGCAGCTTGAAGAGGAAGAGCCGGAAGGAATGGAATCCTGGCCGGCAGCGGAGGAAGATGCTGAAGGGATGGAATCCTGGCCGGCAGCGGAGGAAGGAACCGAAGGAGTGGAATCCTGGCCGGCAG
>CAPNGW010000360.1 GCA_948665105.1 uncultured Lachnospiraceae bacterium | reverse complement strand
CACCCCTTTATTATCATAGAAGATCTGCATTTACAGACTTTTCTTCATAGTCTCTAAAAGGCAGTGGCATTACAGAAATGAATGCCACTGCCTGTTAAATGAACGGGAATCTATTCCCTGCTGCCCTCTGATGAAAGCATCAAATTCCACTTATGAATTTCGCATTTGTAAAAGCCTCTCTGGATAATGGGGTCATTGCAAGCGATTTTTTCCGCCTCCTCCAAATCTGCCGCTTCAAAAAGAAGCATTGCTCCATCAACGCTCCCCATTTCCATGTCTCCAAAAACGCCGGCCAAAAGTACACGCTCCCGGGCAACCTGCTGTAAATATTCCATGGAATCCATGGCATCCTTTTCCGTCTCGTTCTTCCCTTCCACCTTATAATCAATTCTGGCATACAGGATGGCACCTTCTTTTAAGTTCATTTTCATTCTCCTTTTCTGTCTTTTATAGTGGTTTCATAATTTATCCCTGTCAGCTTCGAGCCAGTTTGACCCGAAGAATTGACCTGAAGCTAAGTATAGATTTTGACAATCTGAGCCGCCCTTTCTTTGAGCATAGCCCGGGCTGCCTCTGGCTCAAGAATCTCCACGTACTTCCCGAAAGAAAGGAGATAATGGAGGGTCCAGTTATTCAACTCATATTGAAGAGTAACGTAATAGCTGCCGTCCTCACCCAGGCAAACCTGGTCTTCCTGAAATTCATCGTACAGCTTGTGGGCGATTTCGGGGGAAAACTTTAGCTTTATAAACGGAAAATTGCACGCCTCATTACAGTCAGGAGCCAGTGAATAATCCGGGGGCAGCTCACGCTCAAAAATTTCCGGCATAACCTGAAGGCTGTTCATTCTGGACAGGCGGAAAATTCTGATTTCTTCTTTGTGTCTGCAATATCCAATGATATACCAGGCATGTGATTTAAAAACCAACCGTAAGGGCTCTACGGTACGTTCCGACTTTTTTAATTCAGAAGTAATATAGTGGAACGCAATCATGTGCTTATTGAGAATTGCATACTGCAAATCGGAAATTTTAATTTTTTCCTTATCATCACTTCCCCAAAAGGAAAAATCAACGTCAAGCCATTTTGACTCCAACACGTTTCTGAAAACAGCGCCAATTTTACTCAATGCTATTTCTGCGTTTGGATACCTGGTGGCTTGTAATATTTGCAAGCCCTGGCAGACACTCTGTTGTTCCTCCCTGGACAGCAAGGATTTATCAATGGTGTATCCCTCCATGAAGGATATGCCTCCGCCAGTACCCTTTGCAGACGTGACAGGTATCCCGGCAAGGGTTAAGGTGTTGATATCCCGATAGATGGTTCTTGTGGATACATTAAAATAGTGAGATAATTCTTTTGCCGTAACGTGCCCATGGTTGGCAATATAAAAAACCATCTGAATCAAACGCTCTATTTGCATGGCGGCCACTCCTTATGCTGTGAATAAATGATAACATATCTAATATGACATCTAGCTGTCCCATTCGATAATTATTCCTGACAATAGTAAACTCCCACAGCGTGTTTTCTATTGTTTCTAATATATCGTATCCTGGTTGGCTTTTCAATGAAATCCTCAACGGTGCCGGCAGGGGGATTTACAAGGCTGAATTTTCAAACAGCCTTCTTTGGACAGTGGGACATTGAATTTTACAGTGACTTCTGGTATGATGTTATCTAAGGCATTCAAGAAAGTACAAAAAAGGAGAAAGCTATATGTTATTTGTGGAATACCCCAAATGCAGTACCTGCCAGAAGGCGAAAAAGTGGCTGCAGGAAAGAAACGTGGATTTTGAAGACCGTCACATTGTGGAGGACAACCCCACCCTGGAGGAGCTTACAATGTGGCATAAGAAAAGCGGCCTGCCCTTAAAGCGGTTTTTCAACACCAGCGGTTTGAAATACAAGGAATTAAACCTGAAGGAAAAATTGCCCAAAATGAGTGAGGAGGAGCAGCTGGCACTTCTGGCAACGGACGGTATGCTGGTGAAACGACCGGTTCTGATTACGGACGAGACGGTTCTTACCGGCTTCAAGGAAGCGGAGTGGGAGAAAGTCATCTGATTTTGCCTGATGTCCGCAAGACTTTTCGCGGATAGCAAAATTTATGGAGCAGTTTTAAAATGGAATACCAAAATGTACATACCGGCATTTTCAAGGAACGCCCCAACCGTTTCATCGCCATGGTGGATATGGGAGGAAGAGTGGAAAAATGCCACGTAAAGAACACAGGCCGCTTAAGAGAGCTTCTCATTCCCGGCGTGAAGGTCTATCTGGAAAAGAGCGGGAACCCCCAGAGAAAGACGGCCTATGACCTGGTGGGTGTGGAGAAAAACGGAAGCTATATTAACATGGATTCCCAAGCGCCCAACAAGGTGGCAGGTGAGTGGCTGAGGGCCCAGGGATGGGAACACATCAAGCCGGAGTCCAGGTTCGGAAATTCCCGGCTGGATTTTTATATGGAAAAACCGGCATTCCCGGAGGGAGATACCTGGTATGGAGAAGGGGAGCGGCCAGGAGGGGATGAATCTGCCCATTCCCATGCGACAAAAACAATTCGGGCTTTTATGGAGGTAAAGGGCGTCACTTTGGAGGTTGACGGAATCGCCCGCTTCCCGGATGCACCCACGGAAAGGGGCATCCGGCATATGGAGGAGCTTATAAAAGCACGAAGAGAGGGCTATGAGGCGTATATTTTATTTGTCATACAGATGAAAGGCATCCGCTGGCTGGAGCCCAACGATGCCACGCACCCGGCCTTCGGTGAGACAC
>CAPNGW010000359.1 GCA_948665105.1 uncultured Lachnospiraceae bacterium | reverse complement strand
TACGGCGGATTTGCCGGCCATGTACAGCTCCCCCACAGGCAGAGGCCACATTTTTGCCTGGATTTCTTCCGGGAACAGGGTGTGGACCCGGTTGGGCTTCTGAAAGTCGGAGGCCATTTTGGCCAGCAGCTTGTTGCTGGAAATGCCCACATTCACTGTAAAGCCCAAGGACTGAAGGACTGCGTCTTTAATGAGAACCGCTGCCGCCACCGGAGATTCGTACTTGTGCTGCATATCGGTAAAATCCATGTAGCATTCGTCCACACTGACCTGCTCGATGGAGGGACAGAAGGTGGCAAGAAGCTTCATCAGCTTGCGGCTGTAATCGGAGTAAAGCCTGTGATCCGGGGGTGCGGACACCAGGGTGGGACATTTTGTGAGGGCATGAGAAACAGGCTCTCCGGTCTTGACGCCGAAAGCCTTGGCCGGAAGGGACTTTGCCAGAACCACTCCGTGGCGGCTTTTGATATCGCCGCCGATGATGGAGGGGATTTCACGCAAATCCACTGCCGCCCCGCTCTTTAATTGTTCCACTGCGGTCCAGCTTAAGTATGCAGAGTTTACATCAATGTGAAATATCAATCTTTCCATAGTGCAAGTATACCATATTTTGTATAGAAAGTGTTAAAAAAAAGAGATTTTAACCAAATATTGTGAAAGGATTTGACATTACTTTAATGCAGTGATAAACTGAGAAGAGGTTTCGTATCAAACTTGGAAGATGAGGTGAAGAGAATGGCGTTACAACAAACCAATATCAACAAAGTACGTGCATCGGTTCTTCAACAGTTGGGCAGCAAGGTTCTTATCCAATTGGACAGAGGCAGGCACAGAGTGGAAACGCAGGAAGGCATCATCCAGGGAGCATACCCCTGTGTGTTTACAATTTTGGTAAACGATGATAACGAGGAAAATCCGCCTCAGATTCTTTCTTTCAGCTACGCTGATGTGCTGACCAGGGACATACGAATGAAATTATGCTAAAATGAATAAAACTCTCCGATTCCGAATAGAATTTTAAAAAGATTCAGGATTGGAGAGTTTTTTATTGTGGAGCTGACAAAGAGATTCATACATATGAACCGGGAAAAGGGAAAAGCTTTAAGCCAGATTACCCTGGATGATGATTTTAATGTGCCAGACAGCAAGCCGGATGTGTTGAAGCTGATTCAGGATAAGGGAGAAATCAAAATTGAGGAGACCAGCGTAAGTCCCGGACATATCTGGATAAAAGGAATTTTGAAATTTCAGTTGCTCTACCGCAGCGACGGGGAGGAGCAGAGAGTCAGCAACTTAAGCGGGGAGATACCTTTCCAGGAGAGCCTGGCCATGGATGGTCTCACAGAGTACGACACAGCCAGAATTTGCTGGCAGATTGAGGATTTGTCCGTGGGGATTATTAATTCCAGAAAACTCAGCGTCCGGGCGCTGGTGGAATTGTCCGCCACGGTAAACGATATTCATGATGAGGAGGTAGCCACAGACATCGAGAGCCGGGAAGGTGTGGAGACACTCATGAGCACCCGGACCCTTCTTCAGCTGTTCCAGGGGAAGAAGGATACCTACCGCTTCAAGGAAGACATTATGCTGCCCTCCAACAAACCCAATATTCGGGAAATCCTGTGGAAGAGTGTGCAGCTTCGCGGTGTGGAGACACGCCTTCTGGAAAATGAGATTCTAATCAAAGGCGAGGCCCTTGTGTTCGTCCTCTATCTGGGAGAAGAGGAGGAAGAACGGCTGCAATGGCTGGAGACGGCGCTGCCCTTTTCAGGGATGATAGAATGCGACGGCTGCACCGAGGACATGACCCCGGATATCTCCCATGACCGTCTGTCGGTGGAGCTGGAGCCAAAGCCCGACTACGATGGGGAAGAGCGGGTGCTTCATCTGGAGCTGGTGCTGGATTTGAGTATACATATTTACAAAGAAGAGCAGATGCAGATACTGGAGGACGTGTATGCAGTTGATTGCAGGCTCCTGCCGGAATATGAATCCACGGTGTTTGAACAGCTTCTTCTGAAAAATTCCTCCAAATGCCGGGTAACGGACCGGATGACCGTTGGCGAGGGCCAGGAGGGGATTCTGCAGCTTTGCGCCAGTGAGGGAACCATCTCCATTGATAGGTCAGAGATTGTGACAGACGGCATTTCCGTGGAGGGAACCATGGGGGTACAAATCCTCTATGTGACTGCCGATGACCGCACGCCCCTGTCCTCCTTAAAGGCAACGATTCCCTTTACACACTTGATAGAAGTGCCGGGGATTACCCAGCAATCCCGCTATCAGCTGGAGGCCTGTCTGGAGCAGCTTACCACCATTATGCTGGATGCAAGCCAGGTGGAGGTTAAGGGTGTCATCAACTTAAACAGCATTGTCTTTGAAAAAAATCCCATGCCCCGGCTGGTACGGGTATCCCAGGAGCCCCTTGATATGGAAGCCCTGCAGGAAACACCCGGAATCATCGGCTATATCGGCAGAGCAGGGGACCGGCTGTGGGATATCGCCAAGGAAAATTTCACCACAGTGGCGAATATTCGTGAAACCAATCAGCTGTCCGAGGACACCTTAAAGGGTGGGGAGAAGCTTTTAATTATAAAGACAGTAGGATGATTAAGAAGGCCGGTGATACCATAGCAGACCCGCTTTCGCTTAGTGGAAGGCCGGTGATACCATAGCAGACCCGCTTGCGCTCAGCTCAAGGCGTAGCGGACACTAAATTCGCTTGCCCGAAGCGGGCCAGCTCATTAAGTGCCGACGCCTCTCAATGGTCTGCAAT
>CAPNGW010000358.1 GCA_948665105.1 uncultured Lachnospiraceae bacterium | reverse complement strand
CGACGGCGTTCCACAGGATTATGCCAAGGCCTATCAATACATCTCCACTGCCTACTACAAGCAGGACAGCACCTGGGGCGCCTTCTACCTGGCCAGCTGCTGCTTCAACGGCTGGGGCGTTCCCCAGGACTACAACAAGGCTAAGATGTTCTTGGAAAAGATTGACTGGAAGTACTGGGAGGCAGACTATATGTGGGGCTACCTCTACTGCCATGGCCTCGGGGGTGTGCCGGAGGATATCAAGAAGGGTGTGGAATATCTTAAGAAGGCCGGGGACCATCCTGAGCCCAAGGCGGAGCTTCTGCACTACAAAAAGACCCTCTTTGGCAAGTGGGTGCGGCGGGGATAAGCAGTCAGACTCCGGGCAGAGCCGGTATATAAGAAAGATAAAATCACAGACAAGGAGAAACCAGAGCCATGTTAGGGAATCAAAAAGGCAAAAGGCTGGGAAAATACATAGAGGATTATGTTGTGTTTGATTTGGAGACTACCGGCATTTCGGCGCAATGGGATGAGGTCGTAGAGATTTCCGGGCTGAAGGTAAGAAACGGGAAAATTGTGGAGGAATTTCAGTCCCTGGTAAATCCGGGGCGTCCGATTCCCAAAAGGGCCAGCCTGGTGAACGGCATCACGGACGATATGGTTCAGGATGCGCCGCCTTTTTCCCTGGTGCTTGCGGATTTTTTGAATTTCGCGGAGAATGATGTGCTGGTGGGCCATAACATTCACAGCTTTGATATGAAATTCATTTACCGGGATGCGGAACGTTTCTTTGGACAGCTTCCCGACAATGATTATATTGACACACTGCCCTTGGCCCGGCAATGTGTGTCTGGGCTTTCACACCATCGGCTGGTGGATTTGGCCTCCCATTATCAGATTTCCGTGGATGGGGCTCACAGGGCCCTGAATGACTGCCGGATGAATCAGCAGGTATTTGAACGTCTGGGAGCGGAACTCCGAGAAAGGCAGGGAGGGGATTCTGGTTTGAGGACTTGTGCCCGGTGCGGACAGGTCATGGTAAGACGAAAGGGGAGGTACGGCGAGTTCTGGGGATGCAGTGGTTTTCCGAATTGCAGAAATACGGAAAAAATCTCTTGACAGAACTCAAAAACAGGTGTATATCTCAAGCTTGACATCAAAACCAACGGGAAGCCGATAAAATCAAGGCTTCCCGTATTTTATCATAATAAACAAACAAATCTTTGCTATTCTGATAATACATATCTGAAATGATTCACAGAATGGTTTGATTCAGTTATTTCTTTTTTATCCCTGACAGGATGCTGTAGAACGATGCAGGCCTGTTTTAACCCCTACTATTTTTACAGATTTAATTTTGCTTATGGGTATAGTAAAAGTCTTCTTATGTAATAAAAATATTCCACAAGGATTCTTTTTACATACCTGAATGGCAAAGACGAAAAGGAGGAGGCAAAGAGCCTATGAAGACAAGAAAAGGCATTAAGGACATGGATTTGATGGATGATTTCCTGTTTGGGGAATCTATGATGAATGAGGAGACGGCCATTCCCATGGCAAAGATGATTATCGAGCGGGCCACAGGACTAAAGGTCAGAAATCTTGAAATTACCTGCCAGAAGATGGTAAACGGATTGGATACGGATTATCACGGCATCCGCCTGGATGTTTCTGCCAGTGAGATTGATATTCGGGAGAAAAATGCGGAGACGGTACGTGTCTATGATATTGAGCCCAACAATGGGAGTATGAAAGAGCTACCCAGACGTGACAGATATTACCAGTCTCTGATAGATGTACGGCTTTTGGAAGCAGGGACTGACTACTATAAGCTGCCGGAGCTTTGGAGTATCTGGATATTGCCCAATGACCCATTCGGCGGGAACAGAATGCTGTACACAGTAAAAAATGTAGTGGAAGAAATGCCGGAAATAGAGTATAATGATGGAATAAAGAAGATTTTTCTCTATACGGATGGAGAAATCGGAGGAAGCAGGGCGCTTAAAAACCTTTTGCGCTATATCCGTGATACTTGTGTGGAAAATGCGGTAGACTCCGATTTGCAAACCCTTCATTCCGGGATAGAACGGTTGAAAAACAGCAGAGAGATTGGAGTGCGGTATATGCTGGAGTTGGAGAAGGCAAAGGAAGCTGCCCGGACCAGAATCATGGAAAAGTATGGAACAGACTTAAAAAGTGCAGAAGAATATATTGCAAAATATTGGAGAAACCCCTATTGACAGAATGGTAAAACCAGTGTATATATAGAGTAGAAGATTTAAAAATTCAATATTGTGTTATTTCTCTTATTCAGAGTGATGGAGATACATAGGATCTGTGAAGTCACGGCAACCCCCACAGTGGAAGGTGCCAGCCTGAGCGAGTAATCGAACAATAAGAGGATTTAATTATCTTTGAGGTAATGGGTCCGCTTAGAGCGGACCTTTTTTGTATCATAGGAAAGTTCAAAGTACTTTCCTATGATACAAAAAACCTCCGGGCAGGATCGCACTGCCAATCAAAACCAACGTTAGGAGGAAAAACATGGAAAAATTATTATTTACTTCAGAATCTGTAACCGAAGGCCATCCGGACAAGGTCTGTGACGCCATTTCAGACGCCATCTTAGACGCATTGATGGAGCAGGACCCCATGAGCCGGGTAGCCTGTGAGACAGCGGCCTGCACGGGCTTTGTGCTGGTGACGGGCGAAATCACCACCAAGGCATATGTGGACATTCAGAAGCTGGTGCGGGAAACCGTAAAGGAGATTGGCTATGACCGCTCTGAGTACGG
>CAPNGW010000357.1 GCA_948665105.1 uncultured Lachnospiraceae bacterium | reverse complement strand
CTGGCTGGCGCCGCTGTCCACCTGGCCGCTTACCTGGCGAAGTGTCCTTAAGGTATCCCGCATCTTCTCCGCAATCAGCCGGAAGGATTCTTCGATTTTGCGGAATTCTCCCACATACTCCTGCTGCATGGTGACATTATAATTGCCGTTGCCCATCATCTCTAAAACATCGGATATCTCACCAATCATACTACGAATATTCTTCTTCATAAATGCAATGGAGCCCACCATGCTGCCCACTTCACTGTCATCCTGGGCTAAATCCAGCTCTGTGCTGAAATCTCCCTGGGCGATGGCGCTCATCTGCAAAGATACCTTCTCGATGGGTAAAAGCAGCTCCTTCCGTGCAAAACGGATAATGCTCACAGTCTGCATAATCATCACGGCAAGGGCAGCAAAAAACAGTATTTCCAGCACAACCTGAATAATCTGAATGATATTCTGGTTGTTCTCCATGCGTGTGATAATCCGATTGATGTTCTCATCGGACAATGCATTGATTTCCCGGATGGTGTCCTCGTACTCCTGGCTGAACACCTGGCTGACAGCCATTTCCGTATCGCCGGCCTTGGCGTATTCCATGGCGTTCTCCTCCAAAGGTACCAGACCGTTGGAAAGCTCTGCAATCCGGTCAATCCCTGCCCACTCCTCTTCTGTGATATTGTTGGCCTCCAACACGGCAAGAGCCTTGTCCCGGTTCTTGTCCTCATTCAGCTCCCGCATATAATCGTCGTAATGCTTCACGTCTCCGGAAACAGCATAGGACTGTACTGCATAGGTAAGGGTCTTGGAGCCCAGCCGATATTGATTGAGGGCGATTATCACATCCTGCTTGCTGGAGGACATGGTATTCAGGAAAAAGTTTGAAGCCATGAACAATAAAAGCAGAAGCATTCCGATTCCTGCGGAAATAAACATATGCTTCCTCTGCCTCTGCAGCTTTGCCATCTGGCCGTTTCCGGTTATCCCGTTTGTACTCTCTTTTGCCATTTGCATATTTCTCCTGTTTGTATGGTATTTTATTTCTCTTACTTAATTTTAGCAAACATCATGGAGTATTTCAATCATTTTCCAAATTAATTTCAATGTAAGGCCCAGGCTACGGCTCCACCACAATCGTCTCTGCCCCGGATATGGCTTCCTGCACCAGGGTTTCGATTTTTTCTGCCAGCTTTTCCTCCGAGCGTTTTATAATATTCAGGTTGGGCTTTGTCACCGGGTGCCTGGCCACGAAGATGGTACAGCAATCCTCATAGGGAAGTATGGAAGTCTCGTAGGTTCCGATTTTCTCAGAGACTCCAATAATCTCCTGTTTGTCAAAGCCGATTAAGGGGCGATAGACCGGGAGGGTGCAGACTTCATTGGTGGCGGCCAAGGACTGCATGGTCTGGCTGGCCACCTGGCCGATGCTCTCACCGGTGATGAGTCCCAGGCTTCCGGTTTCCTTTGCGAAATGCTCCGCTATCCGCATCATATAGCGGCGCATAATAATGGTCAGCTGCTCGTGCGGGCATTTCTCATAAATATAGAGCTGAATATCTGTGAAATTGACGATATGCAGATGAATCGGCCCCGTATAAGCAGATAAAATCCTGGCCAAATCCACCACTTTTTGCTTGGCGCGCTCACTGGTATAAGGCGGCGCATGGAAATAGACCGCATCGATGGCCACGCCGCGTTTGGCCGTCATATATCCTGCCACCGGACTGTCAATACCACCGGATAAAAGCAGCATGGCCTTGCCGTTGGTGCCTACAGGCATCCCCCCCGGACCCGGAAGAATTTCCGAATAGATATTAATCTTCTTTCGGATTTCAACATTGACCATGATATCCGGGTGGTGAACATCCACCTTCATGTCCGGGAAGGCGTCAAGAATCCGGCCTCCCAGCTCAGCGTTAATCTCCATGGATTCCATGGGATAGTCCTTTCTGGCCCGGCGTGCGTTGACCTTAAAGGTTTTGTGTTTGTCAGGATAGCGGGCATCCAGGTAGGAAATCACGTCCTCACTGAGCTTTTCAAAGCCCTCATCCTCCAAAAGCACCACAGGGCAGATTCCCACAATGCCGAAAACGTGACTCAGCTGCGTTACAGTCTCCTGATAATCGTACTCGGACAGAGCTTCGATGTAGATTCTCCCCTGCTCCTTTGTAATGGAAAACTCGCCCTCCACCGGCTTTAAGGCCATCTTAATCTGATGAACCAGGGCATCCTCAAAAAGATGACGGTTTTTTCCTTTGATTGCAATTTCTGCGTATTTGATTAGAAATGCTTTAAACATATGTTTCTCCTTTTATTTTCTTCCTCCCGGGTCTGGCGGTATCTCATTTTCTCCCTTATCAGCGGCGGGTAAAGCGCATAAGCCTGGGAAGTAACTCCTTCAGCGTCTGTATGCAATACTCCACTTCCTCCTGGGTATTGTAGATGCTGAAGCTTATGCGGATTGTGGTGTCCAGGTACTCCCGCTTTAAGCCGATGCTCTTTAAGGTCTCGCTGACGGCAGGCTTGTTGGAGGAGCAGGCGCTCCCGGCAGACACATAAATGCCCTTCTCCTCCAGCGCATGGAGCAGCACCTCGCTTTTTACCTTGTCAAAGCTGACACTGACGATATGGGGAGCCACCGTCCTGCCTGTTCCATTCACATGGGCCCATTCCACATCCCCAAGTCCCCGGATGAAGGCCTCCCTGAGGCTGTACAGATACTGCTGCTTTTGATCCCGTTCGTTAACTGGATAGTCGAAATCTGTGTAAGATGGTCGGCATTCCTTAAGACTAAGAGCAT
>CAPNGW010000356.1 GCA_948665105.1 uncultured Lachnospiraceae bacterium | reverse complement strand
CGTTTCGATTCCGAAGGTTAGCCACAACCACCAGAAACAGCACCACCACTGTGGTGGTCTTGACACCGCCCGCTGTGGAGCCAGGGCTTCCCCCGATAAACATCAGCATGCTGGTCATCAGCTTGGTAGCCGGTGTGTAGGCCCCCGTGTCTGTCGTGTTAAATCCTGCGGTACGGGCCGTCACAGAACCAAAGAGGGAGGTCAGCACCTGGCCCTTTCCATCCATCCCTGCCAGCAGATTGTTCCGCTCAAACAGGAAAAACAAAAGAGCTCCCCCAAATACCAGTATCGCCGTAATGGTCAGTACAATTTTGGTGTGCAGCCGATACTGCTTCACATGCCACTTCTTGATGGTAATGTCGTCCCACACAATAAAGCCGATACCGCCAATGATAATCAGCCCCATAATCACCACATTCACCACCACGTCATTGTAATATGGCACCAGTGACGTATAGGCCTCATATTTTCCCATCAAATCAAAGCCTGCATTGCAGAACGCGGAGACGGAATGAAACACTCCGTTCCACAGAGCCTCTCCCACTCCCATATCCGGCAGAAAGCGGATAAATAAAATCACAGCCCCCACTCCCTCAAGGAGCAGGGTTCCAAACACAATTTTCTTCACCAGCCGGACCACGCCACCCAGCTGCAGGGTATTTACGCTCTCCTGGATAAGATTTCGATCCTTTAAACCTATTTTACGCCGCAGGAAAATGGAAAAGAACATTCCCATAGTGATAAAGCCCAGGCCCCCAATCTGAATCAGGCCCAAAATCACTGCTTGTCCAAACCCATTCCAGTGTTGATACGTATCCGCCACAATCAGCCCCGTCACACAGGTGGCACTGGTGGCCGTAAACAGCGCATCCTGAAAGGCCGTAAACTCCCCACTTCGGGAGGAGATGGGCAGCATCAGAAGGAATGTGCCCGTCATTATGATAATGAAAAATCCCAGCGCGATTGTCTGGGCTTTGCTAAGTCGTTTCAGCATTCTAACCATCCCTCGGTTTCTTATATTTCCATGGAAATCATTATACATAACAATGGTCAGGGTGTAAAGCAAAAAGGCCGCTAAAAATGTAGTAAAATGTCAATAAAAGAAAAGCGCCGATGTATTTTTACTTTGCCTGTAAAATACATCGGCTCTGTTCCTTCACTTCAATGGCTCTGTTCTAGTCTGATATGGCGTACAGCCCCCGTTATTTCCCACAAATCTGAATATAGGACTTCACCACATCAATGAGCTTCTCATAGCTCATGGAGGAGGTATTCAGGCAGAAATCATAGTTTCTTGTGTCATTCCAGTCATTCCCGGTATAGTACTTATAATAATCCGCCCGGTACTTGTCAATCTTCTGGATTTTCTTAAGCAGCTTCTTCTCCGATTCCCCGGACAATTCATGGGCCCGCACCAGGCAGTCCTTAAGGGGAGCGTAGAAGAATAGCCGAAGCACATCCTCCCGGTCCTTCAGAATATAATCCGCACACCGTCCGATGATAATACAGGATTCCCTCTCCGCCAACTCCTTGATAATCTTGGCCTGGAGGCTGAACAGATTGTCGTCGGACACAAAGCCGTCGCTCTCCGGCGGCAGAATCCGTCCGGTATAAGGCTTTGTACTCTTGAACAAGGATACCTTCTTCTTCTCATCCACCTCGCCGAACAGCGCTTCGTTGATTCCGCTGTCATCGGAAGCCATGCGAAGCAGCTCCCGGTCATAACAGGCAATTCCCAAATCCCTGGCAAGGAGCTTTCCCAGTGTTCTCCCGCCGCTTCCGTAGCTTCTTGCAATGGTAATCACAATCTTCTTCATCTAAGACACCTACTCTCCCAAATATGCTTTTTTCACAGAAGCATCATTCATTAGAACATTGGCTTCCCCCTCAAGAACGATGTTTCCCGTCTCCAGTACATAGGCACGATTGGCAATGGAAAGGGCTTTTTTCGCATTCTGCTCCACAATCAAAACCGTTGTGCCGCTCTTGGATATCTCCCGGACAATATCGAAAATCTCCGCCACGAAAATGGGGGAAAGTCCCATGGAGGGTTCATCCATCAGGATGATTCTTGGCTTGGACATCAATGCCCGGCCCATGGCCAGCATCTGCTGTTCCCCGCCACTTAAGGTCCCGGCCAGCTGCTTTTTTCGCTCTGCCAGACGTGGAAACCGCTGATAGACCATTTGAAGGGTCTTCTCCACCTCATTCTTATCCTTCCGGGAGTATGCCCCCAGCTTTAAGTTGTCAAGGACGGAGAGCTGGGAGAATACCCGTCGGCCCTCCGGCACGTGGGCCATGCCCATGGGTACAATCTTATGCCCCGGTATTTTCGTGATATCCACACCGTCGAAGAGGATGCTTCCCCGTTTGGCAGGAATCATGCCGGTGATGGTCTGAAGGATGGTGGTCTTGCCTGCGCCGTTGGCTCCAATCAGGGCAATGACCTCTCCCTCATTTACCTGGAAGGAGATTCCCTTGATGGCCTGAATCACTCCGTAATATACTTCCAAATCTTTAATTTCCAGCATTGCCATGGTTCTTCCCTCCTACTCTCCCAGATACGCCTTGATGACCTCGGGGTCATTGAGCACGGTAATGGTCTTGCCCTGAGCCAGCACTTCCCCGAAGTTTAACACCGTCAATTCCTCACAGATGCCGGATACCAGCTTCATATCATGCTCAATCAAAAGAATGGTCATGTCAAATTCCTTCCGCACAAAACGGATGGTCTCCATCAGCTCCTGGGTCTCGTTGGGATTCATGCCCGCCGCCGGCTCATCCAGAAGCAGCAGCTTGG
>CAPNGW010000355.1 GCA_948665105.1 uncultured Lachnospiraceae bacterium | reverse complement strand
GGCCCCATAGGGCTCCCGGCGGCTGTAGTACCAGCTTCCGCCACCCTCCAGCTGAGACAAAAGCTGCTTGTATTCCATATTTCCCGGCTTCATGTTCACCGCCTGCCTTGCGTGCTCTAAAGCCGTCAGATTATTGCCGGAGCCGGAATTGGCGATGGCGCTTAAATAATACCAGTGGGCATCCTTATTTGGAATACTGTTCAATACATTCAGGGCTTCCTTATAGTGGCCGCTTCGAATATAATTGGCTGCCGCCTGCTTATAGGTGCTCTCCTCATCGGTGCCGGAACTGCTTCTCTGCTGTCCGCCCCCGTAAGCGCCCCCAAAGCCGCCGAAGTCAAAACCTCCGAAGCCACCAGCTCCCTGACTGTGACCGCCCTGGCCATAGCTGCCAAAGCCGCCATGCTCCCGCTCATCCATAATCTGCTGGTAAGCCTGCTGGATTTCTTTGAATTTTTCTTCTGCCCTCTCTTTATTGGGATTGTTGACATTGGCATCGGGATGATACTTCCGGCTCAACGCCCGGTACGCTTTCTTGATTTCATCCTCCGTGGCGTTTCTGCCTACTCCCAACACCGCATATGGGTCATACATAATTTTTTCCTCTCTTATTTCCTGTCACTCTTCTTCAAGCTCTTCTCCGCCGCCTTTGCCCGCCGGCTCTTCACCATCTCATAGCGGCACCAGACACCAGAGTAAAGAATATTCCGAAGAATCTCCACGTATTCAATCAGTGGCAGCTTTTCAAAAACCCGGGAGCAGTCGGCCATCATCATGGTGAGCATGGACTCGCATCGCTCCTCAAAGCCTTCGGTATGGCAGAAGGGAAGCAGGGGGTTGAAGGCTCCCTCCTTCTCGTCCTTCTCCACATCCTCATAGGCATCCATCAGGTAAATGAATTTACCCATGAAAAATCCCATCCGTCCAAGGTCCTGCTGCCATTCATCCTGCCGCCAGGCAAAAATCTCCGCCATAATGTCGCCGAAATACCCGGCAATCTCATCCACCCGGTCTGCACAGGCCCCATGCCCCGAATCCTTTATCCCACCATGGCTGCCAGCCTTCTCGCATTGGTGAATCCGTCTCAGACGGTCTGCAATCAGCTCCGCCTTCCTGGGATATTTTTCCCGGATTTTTGTAACCTTCTTCTTCAGCATAACCGAAAGCGCCCGCTTTGTCACCTTTTTTTCATCCAGCCAGTCGTCCTCACACTTATAATAAGAAAGTAAAAGGTTCATGTCAGCCGCATACCGGGAAAATTTATTGGTCCGGGTGGGATGCTTTTCAAAGGGATGGGCCACGCATTTGCATAATCCCGCCTCCGTCTCCGGCTCGTAGAGGCTGGTCAGAAGGAGAATCAAAAAAGTTAAATCATAGCTTAATGTCATCTGTCCCGTCTTGCCGTAAGCCTTCTTAAGCTCCTGACAGAATCCGCAGTACCAGGAGCGGTACATGTCAAACTCTCTGAATTTCATTTCCTGCTTGTTGATGATAATGTAGCCAAACATTCCAATCCCTCCCGCTTACTCTGCTTCCAGCTCCTTAAGCTCCTCCATCCAGATATAATCGCAGGCGTCGCTTGGCATCCTTAAGTCTCCCCGGGGCGACAATGCCACAGAGCCTACCTTAGGCCCATCCGGGAGGCAGGAACGCTTGAACTGCTGGCTGAAAAACCGCCGGTAAAAAGTCTTCATCCATTTCAGAATGGTTTCCTTCTCATAGGTACCCTGGAAGGCAATCCGGGCCAGCCGGTAAAGCTTGGAGGGCATAAAGCCGTACCTCACCACATAATAGAGGAAAAAATCATGGAGCTGGTATGGTCCCACAAGGTCCTCTGTCTTCTGGGAAATCTCTCCCTCCCTGGGCGGAAGCAGCTCCGGGCTTACGGGAGTATCCAGCACATCCAAAAGCACCTCCCGAAGCTTTGGCTCCTGAAGGGAATCTGCATAATAGCGCACCAGATGGCGCACAAGAGTCTTGGGTACGGAGGCGTTGACCCCGTACATGGACATGTGGTCTCCGTTGTAGGTGGCCCAGCCCAGGGCCAGCTCCGACATATCCCCGGTTCCGATTACCATTCCGCCCTTCTGGTTGGCAATGTCCATAAGAATCTGAGTGCGTTCCCGGGCCTGGCTGTTCTCATAGGTCACATCATGGTTCTTCTCATCCTGCCCGATATCCTTAAAATGCTGTATCACCGATTCCCGAATCCCAATTTCCTGAAAAGTGGCTCCTACACACCCAATCATTTTTACCGCATTGTCATAGGTCCTATCAGTGGTGCCAAATCCTGGCATGGTAACGCCCAGGATGCCCTTCCTGTCAAGCCCCAGAAGGTCGAAGGCCCGCACGGTCACAAGGAGAGCCAGGGTGGAATCCAGTCCCCCGGAAATCCCCACCACCGCGCATTTACAGCCAGTGTGCTCCAAGCGCTTCTTTAAGCCCATGGCCTGAAGGGAGAGAATCTCCTCACAGCGTTTTTCCCTCTGCGCCTGATTCGAGGGAACAAAGGGAGCCGGGTCCACGAAACGTGTCAGAACTGTTTCTGTAGGCGTCAAGGAAAAATGCACCCTGGTGTAGCCACACTCATCCGTCACAAAGGTCCCCATCCGTCTGCGCTCCCCCGTGAGCTTGTGCACATCCACTTCACTGTAAATAATTCCGTTTACAAACCGCTGGGCCTCCGCCAGTATCTTGCCGTTCTCTGCAATGAGGTTATGGCCGGAGTAGACCACATCCTGGGTGGATTCCCCGTCCCCGGCGCTGGCGTACACATAGCCGCAAATCAGCCGGGCAGACTGGCTCTC
>CAPNGW010000354.1 GCA_948665105.1 uncultured Lachnospiraceae bacterium | reverse complement strand
TAAGCCCTGCGGTAACGGCCATGGGTATCGCCTGGGGAGACGCATGGACAAATATGCTGCAGCCCTTCTGGGCCCTTCCGGCACTGGGAATCGCAGGTCTGGGAGCAAGAGATATCATGGGCTACTGCGCCATCATATTGATTGCGGCAGGTATCGTTACAGTACTGGGCTTTTTATTCCTGGTACCGCTTCTGGCCTGAGTGTGATTTATGGAGCATATAACAATCATAAGTCATCTGACGCCTGTAGAGTGGAAGCTGTCCTGGGCGGAGAAGGTGGTGGAGGACACAAGGGAAAATATGCGTGCTTACCAGCAGACTACCTGCTATTGGGGGCATTTTAAGAATGACCAGGATTTTGTCATCTGCCGTCACAAGGAATTTGAGGTTAAGAGTATGAGCTTGGGAATGTATTTCACAGGCCGCTTGGAGCCCCACGAGAAAGGCAGCTGTATCACCGGAAAATTTGGGAAAAAGCTGTCGGCCAATATCTTCCTTGCCATGGGCTCGGTTCTGTGCCTGGTGGCGCTGTTCGGCTCTATGGTGAGGGCGGATCGTGAGGTCATGATTGTTTCTGCTGCGTTGTTTGTGATTTTGTTCCTGTGCTATCTCGCAAAGCCCAAAAAGGGACAGCGGCTGATTCGTGAGCAGCTGGAGAAAATATCCTTCGATGAGAAGTTTCATGGGAAAAAGCCTCCCAGAAAGAAGCGCACCATGAAGGAGAAGGCTACTATCAAGATAGAGGAATAAAACCTCCGAGACTTATAAGAAAAAGCAAGGAATTGAAAGGCACTGCCCGAATAGAGTCGGGTGGTGCCTTTTTGCATAAAGAAATTATTATTTTTTCCCGTCAAGGATTGACAAATTTCAGATGGCATTATAAAATCTAGTGAATGGGTATACAAAATGCTCGAAAAGGAATCACAGAGCCAAATCCGGTTTCCGGGTTTGGCTCTTTAAGACGAAAGGAACAGGGAATCTTTGATAAGAGAGATTGATTTAAAGGAGATATCCGACGGAAGATTATATACCTTGAACGATATGGTAAAAGCGGACTGTCAGGACTGTACAGGCTGCTGGGACTGCTGTCAGGGCATGGGGGAATCCATAACCCTGGACCCCATGGATGTATACCGGCTGTGTCTGGGAACAGGCCAGCCCATGACAGAGCTGCTTAAGGACAAGCTGGAGCTCCATGTGGTGGACGGCATGGTACTGCCCAACTTAAAGCTGGCGGGGAAGAAGGAGGCATGCGCCTTTTTAAACAGCCAGGGCCGATGCTCCATACATTCGTACCGCCCGGGTATCTGCCGTCTGTTTCCTCTGGGCAGAATCTATGAGGATGGCGGAGTAAAATACTTCCTGCAGGTCCATGAGTGCAGCAGGAAGGAGCGTACCAAGGTCAAGGTGAAGAAGTGGATTGACGTTCCTGAGAGTAGAAAGTATGAGCAGTTTGTGGTGGACTGGCACTATTTTCTGCTGGATTTGCAGGAGAAGATGGCCAGGCGGCAGGAGGAGGCCTTTCAGCGGGAAGTGAACATGCTGGTGCTGAACCGATTCTATCTGGCCCCGTATGATTTAAGCGGTGATTTCTATGAGAAGTTTTATGGAAGGTTGAAGGAGGCAGGGCGTGAGTTGCTTGGAAAATGAAGGTAAGAAGGGAAATATGCCCGTGACAGAGGTAACCGTGCAAGGGGAAGAAGGGGCGCCCGGAAAAAAGTGGGGAGCGGAGACGGAGCTTACCCTTCAGGAAGCTGTAGAGAAGAGCATACGAAAGAAATTTCACCGCTCTGTTTTTACCCCCTTTGCCAAGGCCTTAAACCAATACCAGCTCTTGAAGGAGGGAGACCGGGTGGCGGTCTGTATCTCCGGTGGGAAGGATTCCATGCTGATGGCAAAGCTGTTCCAGGAGCTTCTGCGCCACCGGAAATTTCACTTTGAGCTGGTATTTCTGGTGATGGACCCGGGGTACCGAGACAGTAACCGCAGACAGATTGAGCACAATGCCAGAATCCTGGGGATTCCGGTGACCATATTTGAATCTGATATCTTTGACTCCGTATATCATGTGGAGAAATCGCCCTGCTATCTGTGTGCCAGAATGCGCCGGGGGCATCTGTACAACCGGGCCAGAGAGCTGGGCTGCAATAAGATTGCCCTGGGGCACCATTATGACGACGTAATTGAGACCATCCTCATGGGGATGCTTTACGGGGGCCAGGTGCAGACCATGATGCCCAAGCTTCACAGCACCAATTTCCCCGGCATGGAGCTGATTCGCCCCATGTATCTGGTGCGGGAGAAGGATATCAAACACTGGCGGGATTACAATGGCCTTAAGTTTTTACAGTGTGCCTGCCGGTTTACGGAGCAGTGTCAGGTGAGCAGTGCAGACGGCAGCAGTGCCTCCAAACGCCAGGAAATCAAGGAGCTGATTCGCCGCCTCAGAGAAATCAACCCCTTTGTGGAGGGGAATATCTTTAAGAGTGTGGAGAATGTGAATCTGAATACCATCATTGCCTACAAAAAGGACGGACAGCGGCATCATTTTCTGGAGGAGTATTTTTCCGGGAAGGATTTGGAGGAATGACATAAGAGGAATTTCTTCCTATTTCATCAGGCCCCCGGATTTTGTTGCATCAATCACCTGCCTTCGCAGCAGCCACAGGCAGATTAAGTTGGGCAGGGCCATGAAGGCGTTAAGTAAGTCCGACATGCCCCATACCAGGTCCAGAGACATCACTGCCCCCAGATAGATGAACATCAGGTACAAAAGCCGGTAGGCGCCAAGGCCCCGCTCTCCCACCAGAAACCGGACGCCGCATTCCCCGTAATAGCACCAGCCCAG
>CAPNGW010000353.1 GCA_948665105.1 uncultured Lachnospiraceae bacterium | reverse complement strand
TCTCAAAGCTTTCGAAGACCCGGCCCATCTGCTCCTCCTTCAAATGACAGATTTCCAGCATTTCCCTGGACCAGCAGCGGTTCTTCACATCGTAAAGCAGCATCCCCGAGGCATCCGAAGCATCGCAGCAGTGCACACCGGTGAGCCTGTAGGCCAGGTAATCCTTGGGCAGCATTATCTTTTTTATCCGTGCAAAATTCTCCGGCTCCTTATTGTATACCCAAAGCACCTTGGGGGCTGTAAAGCCGGTGAAGGAAATATTTCCGGTATACTTTGACAAGGTCTCTTTTCCAATCACCTCATTGAGATAATCACATTCCTCAAAGGTCCGGCCATCGTTCCACAGAATCGCCGGGCGAATCACCTGATCCTTCTCGTCCAGAATCACCAGACCGTGCATCTGTCCGCCAAAGCTTATGCCCGCCACCCGGCTCTTATCGGTGTCCTTAAGGAGCTCCTTAAGGCCCGCCATGGTCTGTTGATACCAGTCCTCGGGCCTCTGCTGGGACCAGCCGGGGTTGGGGAAATACAGGGGATATTCCTTTGATACGGTTTTTTCAATGGTTCCGTCGGCTTCCATCAGGAGCAGCTTCACTGCGGAGGTGCCCAAATCTATACCAATATATTTCATGACTTATCTTCTCCTCTCAGCCCCATGTCTTTTAAGCTTCCATAATGTACTGGTTCAAAATCATCTCCAGCATTTCCTGGTGTCCGGAGGTATTGGGGGTCACGCCGTTTTCAAGAGCATAGGCCTCAAGCTCCCGAAAGCCCACCTTGCCCTCAACGATGTCCTTGCCCAGTCCTTCCTTGTAGCTTACGTAACGCTCTGCCTTGAAATTCTCGAATACCTTGTCTTCGATTAAAGCGGCAGCCACCTTAAGACCTCTGGCGAAGGTGTCCATGCCTGCGATATAAGCCAGGAACAAATCGTCTTCCTGGAAGGAGCCCCGGCGCACCTTGGAATCAAAATTCAATCCGCCCTTGGTGAATCCGCCGTCCAGAAGGATTTCGTACATGGCAAGGGTGGTGTCGTACACGTTGGTGGGGAACTGGTCCGTATCCCATCCCAGCATGGGGTCGCCCTGGTTGGCGTCCACGCTTCCCAGCATACCGTTGATTCTCGCCATATTCAGCTCGTGCTGGAAGGTGTGCTGTGCCAAAGTTGCATGGTTGGCTTCAATGTTCAGCTTGAAGTAGTCCTGCAGGTTATATTTTCTTAAGAAGGACATCACGGTGGCTGCATCAAAGTCATACTGATGCTTGGTGGGCTCCTTGGGCTTTGGCTCGATTAAGAACTGTCCCGTGAAATCAATCTCCCTGGCATACTCCACCGCCATCTGAAGCAGGCGGGCCAGGTTGTCAAGCTCCAGTCCGGTATCGGTATTCAGTAAGGTCTCATAGCCTTCCCGGCCACCCCAGAACACATAATTTTCCCCGCCCAGCTCCTTGGTGATTTCCATGGCCTTTTTAATCTGAGCTGCGGCATAGGCAAACACCGTGGCATTGCAGGAGGTGCCTGCGCCATGGACAAACTTGTGGTCTCCGAAGGCATTGGTGGTACCCCAAAGACATTTGATACCGGTTCTTGCCATCTCTTCCTTGATGACCTTCACAATCACATCCAGCCGCTGGTTGGTCTCCTTTAAGGTGGCAGCTCTGGGTGCGATATCCGCATCGTGGAAGCAGAAGAAGGGAATCTGCATTTTCTCCATAAATTCAAAGGCTGCGTGAACCCGCTCTATCGCCCTCTCCATATCGTCACCGGTGTTGTCCCAGGGACGGAACATGGTGGGCCCGCCGAAGGGGTCGTTGCCCATGTATGTAAAGGTGTGCCACCAGGACATGGCAAAGCGGCAGTGCTCCTTCATGGTTTTGCCCATGACAACCTCTTCGGGATTGTAGTACTTGAAGGCCAGTGCATTCTTGCTCTTCGGCCCTTCGTATTTGATTGCAGGTACGTTGAAATAAGACATATTTGCTTCCTCCGTTCATTTAGTTTAATGATTGAACTAATTGTTGATTTAAACATAACACAGGACACAAAAGCTGTCAAGATTGATTTGATAATTTGAGGAATTTGCTTTATAATATTTCTTACAGCTTACTCATCAATTCAGGGAGAACCATTATGGCAGCGGGAAGTCAGGAACTGATTCGGGATATGAATTATCGCAAAATACTGGAGACCATTATCCGCAAAGGAACT
Source organism: uncultured Lachnospiraceae bacterium (assembly GCA_948665105.1). GTDB lineage: Bacteria > Bacillota > Clostridia > Lachnospirales > Lachnospiraceae > 14-2. The sequence goes on along the minus strand of CAPNGW010000353.1, from coordinate 640 downwards.
ATTTCCCGGGCAGATTTGGCCAAGGAGCTGGGGCTCACCAAGGCCACCGTCTCAAGTCAGGTGCAGACCCTTCTTTCAGAGGGTCTTGTGGAGGAGATTGGAAGTCCCAGAACCAGCAAGGGGCGGCGGCCCATTCTGCTAAAGCTCTGCGGCTCCCGGGGCCACGTTCTGTCCCTGGACATCGGACTTTCCAATATCAACCTGCTGCTCTCGGATTTGCTGGGTCAGAACTGCTATTCCAGGCAGGTCTCCTGGAACCAGAAGCGGGAACAGCTTCTTCCTGTGCTTAAGCGCACCATTGAGGATACCCTCTCCCATCCACAGCAGGAGCACCAAAGGATTGTGGGCATTTGCCTGGCCATCCACGGTGTGGTCCACAAGGAAGATATTTTGTTCACGCCTTATTACCACCTGGAGCACGCCCCCTTAAAGGATGAGCTGGAGCAGTGGTTTTCCCTTCCTGTGTTTATCGAAAATGAGGCCAATTTATCCGCATTGGGGGAGAAAACCTTCTCCTTTGATGTCTCCAACCTGGTTAATATCAGCGTCCACTCCGGTATCGGGCTGGGCATTATCATGGACGGCCGTCTTTACACCGGAGCCAACGGCTTTGCCGGAGAGTTCGGCCACACCATCGCAG